>NZ_JABUEX010000059.1:0-13212 GCF_013314835.1 Syntrophothermus sp. | reverse complement strand
TTTGCCGCCGGCTTCCTTCAGATTCCACCTCGCGATGGACACCCTTGCCTTAGGCTAATGGCTACTGCTACCTTCGCCGCTCGGGACTTCCACCCTATAGCCAGCGCCCATGCCGGGCGCACATAAAAAAGCGGCCTGAATAAGCCGCTTTTTCTTATTACTCCTGTTTAGTCTCAGCCATGAGAACAAACGAGAAGAATATAACGAACACCAGAGACACCACGAGTACCGTTGGCATCTGTGTGACATCCTTCTCTGCTATTTTGTACCATACATTAAAACCGACCACACCCAAACCCAACAAAATATAAGTCCAAAGCTTGAGCTTGCCAGGCAGGGAGAATTTCTTCGACCAACTACAGAACTTTCCGAAGAGTATAAGCCCGATTACTACGATACCGAATTCCATGGCAGCCGTTACAAACCAGTTCTCCATCTTGTCACCTCCTTTGTTCTAAATACTGATTGCTGATCAAACCCCCATATAATAGCCACTCAATCTGCTCAGCACAAGCTTAGGACCGTTCCTTTACTATCCAATAGTCATTTCTCCATGAAGACCCGATTTCCTTCTTGTTTTGAGATATTTTTTTGAAGTTTCGTTGATTGTATGTGCTCCAGGGTGTTAATATATTATGTGCGAGTAAATCAGATAGCCGCGAGGTTACACCTCGAGGAAAGTCGGGGCTCCGCAGGGCAAGGTGCTGGGTAACACCCAGTGGGGGCGACCCCAAGGATAGTGCCACAGAAACAAACCGCCCGGCACTCAATCCAATGCTCAAGTCTTCTGAGGTAAAAGTCGCAGCGAGCCAAGACATTATGCACTTCAATCAGCTTGAGCAGTGCATTGAGTGCCGGGTAAGGGTGGAAAGGTGAGGTAAGAGCTCACCAGCAGTTAGGCGACTAACTGGCTCGGTAAACCCCACCTGGAGCAAGACCAAATAGGGAAGCTATGGAGTGGCCCGCTCCGCTTCCGGGTTAGGTCGCTGGAGGTGTCAGGCAACTGGCATCCTAGACAGATGGCTATCTAATACAGAACCCCGCTTATAGATTTGCTCGCACCGGTCTTAAGTGAATACTAGGGCGAGTTATTCAGTAAACTCGCCCTAGTTATTTTTGTTGTTTTGAGACGAAAACCGGGCCTCCAAAGCCCGGTTTACCCGTGTGTACGTTCATCTCTACTTTTTCTTCCTGGGCGTCCTAGGTTTGTTAGGGCCTTTGCCCGTTTTCTTGGGTTCCTCCTTGATAATCACTGCTTCTTTAAGGGATTTTCCGGGTTTAAAAGCGGGGACACGAGTAGCTGGAACTTCGATTTCCTCTCCTGTAGCTGGGCTGATGACTTTCCTTGCCCTACGATTTCTCACCTCGAAAGTCCCAAAGCCGATAATCTGGACCTTGTCGCCGCCGGCTAAAGCTTCCTGAATCGAAGCGACAGCAGCATCGAGTACCTTTCCGGCTTCCTTTTGAGTTACCCCAGCCTTCTCCGCCAATGACTTGACAAGTTCCGCTTTGTTCACAGCATAATCCTCCCTTGGTAAGATTTTTCGGCCTGATCTTAACCATTCATCACAAAGTCCGTAATTCCTTCTTTAAAAGCGATATTTTTCTACTTTTTTTTTAGAGTATCACCAATTCCTCGGGATTCCATCCTTCCCTGTCAAAAAATTATCCCTAATTGGCGGAGTTTCTCTTCGGTTGGCTTTCCTGTTTCGGGGTCCCAGCCCCGAGCGTGGTAATACTTTTTCAAAACTTCTCGGGTCTTTTCTTCATCTAATGCATTGCCCTTAACTCTCTGTTCGTAGAAGCGGCGCGGAAATGCCGAGTCTTCGGGCTTTTCGCCTTCCCGGAGGTTGAAAAGCTTCATCAGGTTCCATGCCCTTTCCGCTGCCAGCATCAACGCGTCTGGAGTCATCTCCAGTCCGGTAAACGCGGTATATGCTTCAGCTAGCACCGTTGGCCCAACCCCATGTAATACCGGCGGTCGGATACAAACCCCAACCGAATTAAAAAGGTTAATCAGGTCTTCGGCCCACTTCGACATAAGGGCAACATCCACGGTATCATCTCCGATATCTATCGTCTGTTCCTTCAATCCACGTGGCATATCTAGCTCTTGGTACACCTTGCGCCCCAGCCCAAACCGCTCTTTTTGATATTCAAACCTGTTCTCGTTGTAACGCAAGTTCTCTACCGGGTTTCGACACCGAAGATGGTCCCCACCCCTTACGTTGGTCAGCATCCCCAAGGTCCAGGTTGACCACCTGCCCCGAGGGTCAATCATTGGCAGCTCCAGGCCCTTTACATGCATGGCTCTTTCTTCGCCGCCTCTCAAACGGTGACCTGCACGTTTGGTTCCCTCTGCTAAAACGTCGCCTATCCCTTGACGGTAAGCAATGTCGTGCATGAGCTTTAGCACAGCTTCATCATCACCAAAAGCCAGATCGTACCCAACTTCCTCCCTGGATAGAAACCCTTGCTCGAATAGTTCAATGGCCATGGCAATCACCCCGGCTGCGCTAACCATATCCATCCCCAGCCTCTGCCCCATTTCAGAAGCCTTGACTACAGCCTCGAGCTTCAGCCCTACCTGGGAGCCAAAAGACACGACCGGTGTCACTTCCATGTCCTTCATCCGCAGTCCCCGGTACTTACCATCCTTTATCTCTACCCAATGAGCACACGCTATGATGCACGCGTGGCAAGCCACGTTCCTCTTTATAAAGCCTTCGACCCTGGATCGGGCAAATTCCTGATGCCAGTCAGGCAGACAACCCTGGGTGAAGTTGTGGGTTGCTAGCGCGTTGAAATTACCATAAGGAATAGCGGCATTCATCGAACCATAACTCTTGAACGGAACGAAAAACGGCGACGACTGTATTAGTTCCCGGGCTTTGTTGGCAACCTCGAACATCTTATCCGGCTGGCAAATCTTCACCCGTTGGTTTCCTTTGATTACCACCGCTTTAAGCCTCTTAGAACCCATCACCGCACCGAGCCCTGTACGGGCCCAAGCGTCGTAATATCCGTTTTCAATAGATGCGAATTTTACCAGGTTTTCTCCGGCAGGACCGATCAGAGCCACTTGGCATTCTCCGTGACGGGCCTTCAGAATGTCCAAGGACTCCCACGCGTCCTTGCCCCACAGGTCAGATGCATCTCGAATCTCTGCTCGCTCTCCCTCTATCAAGAGATACACCCCTCTCGGTGCCTGCCCTTTTACTATAACCCCATCATATCCACATTTTCTTAGTCCCAATCCGAAAAACATACCAGAGTTGGAAGTACCAAATAAGCCTGTAATCGGAGACTTAGCCGATACTTCGGTCCGGGAAGCCGTAGGAAAGGGTGAACCTACCAAAGTACCCACGCTGAAAACCAAGACATTATCAGGTCCCAAAGCGTCAGCTCCAGGAGGCACCTCATCGTACACGATGCGAGCGTTAAAACCTGTTCCTCCCAAACATTCTTGGCAAAACCGCGGGCTCAGTTCTCTCTGTTTAATCTTATTGGCAGAAAGATCCACCTCCAACATTTTTCCTGCATAGCCCCATAAACCTTCCATCTATCACCCCTCCTGTTTGGTCCCGGTCACCACTCCAACCGGTATTCACCCGGATGAGCAAAAAGCTTCTCCACACCGCACAAAAAAGCGTCCGCCTTTTCTAAGCCCATTACTACTTGCACGCACTGGTAATTCTTGAGAAAGGTCAGTTCGAAACCTTGGGTTGAATATGCTCCTCTCATCATCAAGCCCCGGAAGTCGTCAGGATATAACTTACACTGTTTTCCCTTTCGGTGATAAAGTTCCTCGAATAGTTGCCGGAAGGACCTGATCTCTTCTTCCCAGTCCAGCACGACCTGGCATCGATCGTGGTTCTCACTGCTGTAAAAAGTTATGGATAATTCCCGCTCACCGTCAAATCTTAGCACCGCTCCGTTAACCTGGTTGCTCCCAAAGTTATCATAATTATTTTTGCCTTCGTAAAGCTGCACCTTTCTCACTCCCCGTCTCCCGGCTTCTTCTTAGTGCCCTTCATACCCAACCCCACTGCTGTCAGATACAGCAAGAAGGCAGCCAGTAAAGTTAGTAAGACTTCTTTGACAGTAATGTTCATCTTCAACCCACCTCTAATCGAGAATTCTTTCCACTCTGATATCACTCTCCATCGATAGATCGTAGAACTTGTCTCCAGCCAGCACCAAGGGACGTGTAGGGCAACTACGGTTCACTAATACAACCTCTCCAATCTCGCCATTGGATAAAAGCACCCGCTGTCCTACGAAAGAATCAGCAACCCTATCATAAAAGACCTTAGAGACCTTAGGATCCACCTTGCCAAAAGATTCATTCCACAGCTCATCGGCGGCCTTGTATGGCGTCTGCTTTGAAGCATACACCCGGTCAGAAGTTATAGCATCATAAATGTCCACCACCATGACGAGTCTAGCTATGAACCCAATTCTATCACCGGTCAAACCCGCTGGATATCCGCTTCCGTCAAGTCTTTCGTGGTGTTTCAGAACCGCCTCTGCCACCGCTGGCGCCACCCAGTCATATTCCAAAACCAGATTGTACCCCGAAAGCGGGTGTTTCTTCACCTCATCAAACTCATCTGGGGTCAGTGGCCCCGGCTTGTTCAAGATTTCTTGAGGAATAAACATCTTGCCCATGTCGTGGAGTATCCCGGCTATTCCTGCTTCTCTTATGGTTTCAGCATCACACTTAAGCCATTTGGCAGTCAAAATAGATAGGGCTGCCACGTTCAGGGAGTGGGTAAAAAGATACTCATCTTTGTCCCTCATCAAGCGAAGCTGTCTGAAGATATTGGCCTCGTCTAAGACTTGTTCCACCAATGTCTCAACCAACCCCACTATCTCTTCCTCTTGCAGAGGCTTTCCGAGTTTAACCTCAAGAAAACAAGACTTGATGGCATCCAATCCTCTTCGATACATGGTCTCAAAATCTTCTCTTCTAACTACTTCGCCACTAGGCTCTAATATGTAAAGATACTGTATTCCCAGATTGATTGCGCGTTCTAAGTGTCTTTCGGTAACTACTGTTCCTTTGGCCAGAAGCAGTTGACCATCGAAGGTATACAAATCTTTGCCAAGCTCAATTCCAGGCTCCAGCTTGTCTATGCTAACCCTCTTCATTCCCTGCCAATCCCCCTATAATCTTAAGAACCTCTCATTCGTTCCAGTTACTCCGAACCGCCTGCACACGCTTGGTCGGTTAAACGAAAATGAAAGGCGAACTTCCTTCAAAAGGAATAACTTCGATGTCCCACCCTCGCTCTTCACTTTTCTCCGTCAGGAATCGAGCAAGAAGCTCCACCGCTAGGCACTCGGTTCCGTAATGGCCGGCATCTACCAAGTTTATCCCCAATAGCTGCGCTTCTCGCGCATCGTGATATTTGATATCGCCTGTTAACAAAACATCGAAGCCTTGCGAAGCCGCTTGTCCTAAAAATGAAGCCCCGCTGCCGCTAACCAGCGCTACCTTCTTTACCTGGGAATCTATCCGGCCCACAACTGCCACCTGCGAGAGGCGCAGCCGGTTTTTGACTTCGACCGCAAACTGGCCCAAGCTAACGGGACTGGCAAGTTCACCTTGCCGGCCTGGGCTTAACTTTGTTCCGCGATTGGAAAGTCTGATCAGATCATACGCTATTTCCTCGTACGGATGGGCCCGGTGCAAAGCGTCAAGCACCCTATAGATTCGATTCTCGGGAACCACCGTTTCCAGACGATACTCGTCCACTTCCGACACCTTCCCCACTTCACCCAGATAAGGTTTAGCACCAGGCAAGGGTTTGAAGGTACCGGTCCCGGCTACACGAAAACTGCAGTCCGAATAATTGCCGGTATGTCCTGCTCCGGAGGTACAAATTGCTTTTCTTACATTTTCCACATGGTCACGTGGTACATAAACAACCAGCTTGTACAGAGTCTCAAAACGGTTCGTACCCCAAGGCTTGATTCTATTCAAACCGAGTTTTTCGGCTAAGTACTGGTTTAACCCGTAGGGAGCAGCGTCTAAATTAGTATGAAGGGAGTAGACGGCTATTTCGTTTTTTATCAGCTTCCGTAATAGCAATGCCGCCGGCTGGCTAAAATCCAGGCGTTTCACTGGCCTAAAAATAAGAGGATGATGAGTAACTATGAGGTCTACTTCTTTTTCGATTCCGATCTCGACTGTTTCCGGATCCGGATCCAGTGCTACCAGAACTCTGCCGACCTCTTTTGTCGGGTCACCAACCTGTAAACCGACATTGTCCCAATCCTCGGCTATTTTGCCTGAAAAAAACTCCTCGAGGCAGGCAAATATTTGACTAGCGGTAACCGGCATCTAATATCTCCTCCAATTCCCGCTTCAGTAACAGGTAATGCGATAATCTGGCCCGGGCCTCGGACGATTGTGAAGCCCTCAGGCTCTCGACCATCCTTTCCCATCTGCGCAGTTCCCGTCGCAGAAACTCCTGATTTTCAGGCCGTTCTGCTTTGCGCAAAACAACCGGACCAAACTCGAGTTCCAGTTCCGACAACCGATAAGCCGGTTTTTGCCTCGGTTCTGTTACTACAATGGTATAGAAATTCTCTTTTTCTTCGACAATTTCCTCCTCTACTATCTCCCACCCTAGATCAGTCAACACCTTACGTAATGGATACAACGGAGGCTGGGGTTGCAAAACGTAACGCGCGTAACTGTACGCTTTGGTCAAAGACCCCATTATGATGTCGGCGATAACCTTCCCCCCAAGGCCGGCTATTACTACCGTGGTAACCTCACCCGGAGCCAGTACCTGTAGACCGTCACCCCGTCGGACGTCGATAACATTGTGTAAGCCTTCTTTCTTTACGTAGGCTTGAGCCCGGCGCCAAGGCCCCTCGTTCAATTCCCCGATTATCACCTTCGGGCATATCCCGTTGCGGACGAGAAACACCGATAATAGCGCGTGATCAGCTCCAATATCGGCGGCCCTTTGCCCGGGAACGACGTGAGCTGCTATCCGCGTAAGCCTTTTTGATACGTTCATTGCAATAACCCACCCCAAGTCCATTGCGTTATCAATCAACTGTCTCGAAAACGATACGCATTTTTTAATTTCTGACGGCTACACTTTAAAGTATCATAAGGGTCTACGGTAGCACGTCGACTACGTACCAAAAAAAGAGAGCCCGAAGGCTCCCCAGTCATCCCTATGTGTTACACCACTTGGTACCAGCCGTAAATACCATCAGCCAGCTCATCAAACATGCTGGTATACCCAATCTCTGAATTGTCAGGCAAGGCCCCCAAAACCTCGTATACAGCTTGTAAAAGATCAAGGTTACCAATAGAGCCGGCAGCTTCAATCTTGCTCTTGATAATAAAACCCCAATACTCCCGACGGGTTAAAGCCACTTCGATTCCCTCAAACCTGCTAGCCATGCGTCTTAGGTAACTTTCAAACGCGTCGGGATTAGCACCCTCACTTGCCTGAAGTGCTTTCTCGTCTTGGACTGCTTTGCGGTACTCCTTCATGTCGTTGATCAAAGCCTTGGCCAAACTCTCGGCCAATTCGAATTTGTGATAGATTCTCTCTCTATCTCTCATGATTCTCCCCCACCCCCGCCATCATTATTAGTTTTTATTACTTAATTATATAAGTAATCCGTCAACCAAGGCAAATAATTACACCCACACTGGATTCAGTTTGACTTTTTCCCCCGGTTTATAAGTCTGTACTCTTCAGTAACACCATTCTCTAGCCGGTGCAGTATCATCCTATGGTAGTCAGGGTCCACTTCTGCTGAAATATATCGTCGGTCAAGCCTTTTGCAGACCTCGAGCTCGGAGCCACTCCCTCCGAACAGGATCAGTACCACATCTCCCGGCCGGGTACAAGATTTGATCAGGAGCTCGGACAGCTTCTGCGGTATCTGACAAGCATGATAAGTTTTCTCCCTGCTCACATTCTTGACCAAATCAAAGTAGAACCAATCATACGGCATACGACCCCTGGATCCGTTAGCCAGATTGCTTCTTATACGACGGTCGGTTGGGTTCTTATAAGGTTGGGCCACGTTTTCCTTGTAAAAGTCGTTGTTCTTGGTCTTGCGGGCGTGGAGAATACTACGGTGAGCAGTGGTAAATCGCTTAGGAGAATGTCCCACGTTGCTGTTGTACACCCACGCGTAATCGTGCACCTCATAGCAGGCCTCATCCAGGTACTTCACCCTCAGGTACGCGTTTTGTTTCGGGTAGTTTATGAAAAAGAGATTTCCCGTTTCCTTCAAAACCCTCAGCGATTCTCTGGCAAGCTCCACATACCACTCGATGTATTCATCAAAAGACCTCTTGTAGCTCTTGCCGCGGTACTTAACACCGACATTATAATCAGGGTCTCCAAAGACCATATCTACAGAACTATCAGGTAGTTCTCTTAAGAGATCCATGGTGTCCATTAAAAAGACCTTATCCAAATATCCTGACAGCACCGGCATTCTCCCCTCGATTACTGAACTGTGTTTTTAGCAATGATATGATACTATGTTTAATGTTTCGTCCCTAAGCCCGGTTTTCCCTTCTCTCACCGGCGCCTTTCACCGGTACTACCCAGACCAGACAAACCGGATGCGGGTAGGCTTGTGCTGCATCGCATGTATATCCCGTACACAAAAGTCTGCCTTAAAACCGAGCCACAGACGTACACAGACTAGTATCGAGATGCCCTACTATTTTCCCCTTTTTGTTTCTTTATTTCTTGCTACCCTATCAGACAATTCCCTCACAGTTTCTGGTGGAAACTCATAGTCATCGCGCTTTACAAGTGAGATAGCGTTAGTGGGGCATTTTGAGACGCACAGACCACAGCCTATGCACCTATCGTTGTTGAGCACCGCTATGTCTTCTATCATCTCTATTGCCTTGACCGGACAACGTTCTTCTGCGCATATCCCGCACCCGATACATTCAGGGGCATCTATTCTCGCCAAATAGCTGGATTTAGCTAACCCATTAGGGTAATTGTGTTCCGTTACAAGCCTCAACATATGACAGCAGCAAGGGCAACAGTTGCATATAAAGAGGAGATTATTACGGTTATTACTACCGGTATGCACCAGGCCCGCTTCTTCAGCTCTTTTTAGTACTTCTCTTGCTTCATCAAGTGATATTTCCCTCGCTATTCCTCTTTCAGCTAGAAAATCAGCTGCCCCGTCAAAAGACAAACACACATCGATGGGCTTTGAGCACTTTTTCTCAGTTACCCGGCAGGGACAATTGGCAAGAGCAATTTTCTTGGTTTTAGCCATCATCTGCGAAGCAATCTCAAAAGGCAGAATCTCGAAATCTTCTGTCAAAGCCTCCTCGGCGGGTAATACCCTTAACCAGGGCGGGTTAGCCAAGGAAAGTTCGGCAGCCATATGTTTCATATAGTAAGCTTGCCAGAGCTCGGCAAGTCTAGCCTGGGTATCGCTATCCCCGCCTCTCATGATCGGGTATTCAAACAGACCGGGGTAATTAGGGAGAAGGGCATAGGCCGGTTCGCCCTCAACTCTCTTAGCTAAAATCACTCCTCTATCAGCCATGGCTTCAAATCTTTGCATAACCTCTTCTTGGGAAATGCCGGCTTGCTTGGCTATTTCGTTAGCTTTCTTTAACTTAAAGTCTAGCAGTAGAGCCAGTTCAACTTCCTCTGGTTTAAAGAGAATTCTCAGGATTTCTATGAATTCTTCACTCTTAGGTGCACCGACCGGGTGAGTATTGAGCAACTCCTGCAGTCTGTGATAATGGTGCATTGAAATCCCTCCTTATCACCGTTCTTTCCGGGTCACAGGAACGATCCGGGACTTTCATTTCCCCCAAGGATATTGACTCGTGCTTGCGCTGGTTCCTCTTCTTGCTGAGGTAGACGTTAGTTGTGATACGGCAGAGCCATGTACGCAAGCTGGCTTCCTGCCTGAATCTCTCCAAATTCTCAAAGGCCTTCAAAAAAGCTTCCTGAGTAATATCGTCGGCTTCGCCTGAATCTATTTCACTTCACTCTACTCTCAGTGTTCTTTAGCACAGCACAGCGCCTGATAGTAGAATCAACTTCGGTAGAACCGCGTTCCTCACGCAGGCGTTAGTACACCTCTTGACAACCAGCATCGGAATCATTTCAACTCATATTCAAACTCAATAACCAGCTCTCCTTTGGTGCCGAACTCAGAAGTGGTCTGCATCACCCGCCTTCCTTTTATCCGGTCAGACTTGATCTCTTCCTTGGTGAGGGCTATGTTTTTAGGCCAAAACCCAGTTGGTCCGTCCTGCCAACTCTCACTCTCTGTCCCCGCAAACTCGGCGCTCGCGGTTTGATGGTAATTCGCCCACTTCTTTTCCTTGGTCTCGGTTTGGAGCATAAGAATCGTCTCGCTCGGCTTTTCTAATATCTTGATGGGATGCTCGCCTTCGCCGTATGTCTCCCGCAAACTGCCGCTCCCGCTAGTAGTGCCTTGTATCCCTATGACCATTTGCCCTTCCATGGTTTGGTTCATCGAATAGTTTGCGGTCATGGATTTCACGACATAGGCCTTTTGAATAGGATCATACTCTATTTCTTCGCTGGTTTGGTAGATTATTTCCGACTGCAAGCCCTCTCCTTGGTGCCTTTCCGTAATCCGGGTATACCCCGTTAACATGTGAGGACATTTTTGGGTGGTATCGACCTGGAAAGCAAAGGTTAATGTAGTCCGAAAATCCCCGTTGGAGAAAATGACAACCGCTTCATTAAGATCCTCGCCCGGTCTTTCCCGGCAAAAAGTCCTCTCTCTGCTCCCGGTCCAGTCCTCGACTACCTACGTTCCCCCGATTTTCAGCAGAGCCTGGCGCATGAAATAGGGGGTTCGGAATATCCGTCATCAGGTTAAAGACGACTTTATTAATCTTTTTCTTGTCCGGATTGAACTTCAGGTGCCAATAGCTGATAGCTCCCGGCCTCAGCCTTTCATTAAAATAGTCCAAATCGGGCTTCTTAATCTCGAATTCCCCGACCGAATCGCCGCTGGCTCCAATAGCCGGAAAGTTTGGAGGATCGCTGTATACAAGAAATGGATCCCGGTTCCACTTGTATACCGCAAATTTACCGTACTTGTTTCCGAAATCACTCATATTCTCCGTCAGAGCAGCATCCACGTTTTTTGCCTTGGCCGCTACCAGCACCCGGCGGACATAATCTTTGTCATTCAAAAAATCGCTGGCGAAAAAGAACACAGGATAGCTCGAATACTCGTGAGCCCCGTTGAATACTATACGTTGATAGTTAATCTTCCTCCGCCGCATAAGCCGATCTTGTTAAAAGAAAAGAAAGCTTAGAAAGTAGGTCGCGCGGAATGCTGCCGGGATGGAAAAAGCTCTTCGGGTCGCTAGGTGGCAGGATAAACGGTTCCAATTTATCTCTGGTTGCTTCGTCCATTTTGTCGAGGTTGTCGGATATCCACTGCAGCTCCGCATTGATGCTGGGCTTCACTTCAACCGAACTGTTCACCTTATACTCTTTAGGCAGGTCCTCAGGGGCAAATACCGCTTTGAGCCCGAGGATAACCGCCTGTTCTTCCGTTATCTTACCGGCCAGGAGATCCTGCTGGATCCTGCTTTGAGGCGTCTCCGGGATATCCCCTCTCTCGACCTTTTGGGAGACGGTTTTCTGAACAGCCTGCTCTTTACCCGAGGACTTCGACGGCTGTTTGCCCCCGCAACCGGCAATTCCAACGGCGAAAAAGAGTAGAAGCACGGCTGCGACCAATCTAGGAAACAGCCGTTTAAGTACCGCATGTCTATTCAAGATGGCAATGCCTCCTTTCCCCAAACCATAGACTACACGCGCCATAAACACAAAAAAAGGGTTTATGTCCCACCTCGAACGAAACATAAGCCCCCTTATTACTTATATTTGTTCAGATAGTACCATTACTGCCTATAAAAAGCAACGGTTCCGCCAAGTATGTCATTGACGTTTTCCCAGTCGCAGTCCTGACCGCGTCTTGACAGTCCCTATTTATCTCGCAATTATCTAAACGGTGCAAAGACCTTAAGATGCAAAAGACAAAAAACCCCTTTTCCAACAGGCGCACCAGCCGCGAGTTTCCCAGGAAGTTCTCTTAAAAACAAGACAATCTTCATCTCTTGCCCTGTCATGATTGTCTCTTTTCACTGGTCAGAACCGCCAAAGAACAAAGGTAGTTCGCAGGCGTTTGCTTTGTCTGCGGTTTTTATGAAGTCCTCCAGGTCCAAAACCTGCATCTTGCCGTCCGGAAATCTCACTATGAAAGACCCGGTCGCCAGAGCCACGTTGACTCCTTTGTCGAGAAGCACCCGCATTTTCTGGATCAATTCACGTGCTTCCATGTTAAATACACTCCTTGTGAATTTTTAAGTATCGGAACAGTAGGCAAAAGCCCGGTCGAAAAACACCAGTATCTTTTCTGCTATGTACGGGTACGCTTCCAGAAACTCCCTCTCAGTCATCAGAACTCCTCCTTCACAGTGTCATAAAATGTCGAATTTAGTGGCTATTATAGCAGGTTTTTCGACTTCATATCAAAAAGATTTGTTTGGAGACTCACAAATACATTGTACTATCTGCTGAACCTGCCGTTGGGAGTTAATGCACAGGATGTCCAGGTCTTGGTTTCAATGCAGAACATCCCTTTAGGGCCTACCAGCACGTGGTCGATTTGAGCATCGTTGATAATAACGTAGTTGAGAATGTACCATTCGTTGCTCAACTTCGAGAGTATGCCGGATACCAGCGTTTCTCCGAATACTCCTGCTTCGAACATTTTTCGGTTAACACGAGTGGTATAATGTATCCCGAAAACGGGAGGGCGAACCCGCGGTCTGGAGTAAATAATATGCTTTTTTTGGGGGGATAAGAATGACTGAGAAAATCTCAAAAAGCGATTTACTTAAAATAATTCTTGAAGAAGTTGACAGTTCAGACGTAGTCGGAGAAGACATAATTCATATGCTTATAGACGAGAAAATTGCTAGAGATGTCACTGAATTACACGAAAGGCAGCTCACCTTTGGTGACAAAATGTCAGATAAGCTCGCTGAACTCGGGTCTGTCAAGTTATTTGTGTAAACCCCATTTAGTAACTAAATCATAGGTAGGGCTCGACTCTTTCCTTGAACAGGATTATCAGTTGGGATAGAATCAATCCCCAGTTCTTAATCGAAACAGTCCA
>NZ_JABUEX010000058.1:0-13647 GCF_013314835.1 Syntrophothermus sp. | reverse complement strand
TCACCACTAGAGAATGAAAACTTGGTTCTCAAGTAGTGGACCCTAGGAAATCGTCAAAAACAATCTGTGAACATCAGTGAGCATCTGTGCTCATCTGTGGCTGCGTTAATCAGCGTCAAAAAATCTGTGTTAATCTGTGGTCATCAGTGTTTATCTGTGGCTCTTAATTCGGTGTGGAGGCCCTTAGAAAGGGGCGTCCACTTTTCGGCATTGCAACAATGGAGGGTTAACTTTGCAGCTAAAGGTTGATGTCGACATCGTCAGGAGCCTGACCACTCGGGTAAGGCCGGGCAGGCCTGGTATGATCTCGGGGCTGGCGGGCAGCGCCCGCAGCTTTTTTTTGTACCTTTTGGCTACGCGTACTGAGGACACGCTGGTGTGCCTGGTTCCTCTCGAGGAGCAGGCTTATGATCTTCACCGGGAACTGCGTGGTTTTCTCGGCCCGGATGCGGTTTGCCTTTATCCCTCCCAAGACCTCGTGTTCTGGCACGAAGGGAGGGAGAACTCGTTCAGCCGCATGACCCGGCTCAGTACCTTGAGCCGTCTTGCTTCGGGGCATCAACAGGTCAAGGTGCTTATCGCTACAGCCGGTTCTCTCGTGACCAAGGTGCTTTCCCCACAAGAGTTTCGGAGGCAAACCCTAACGTTAGCGGTAAAGCAGGAGATCAATTTAGAAAAAACCATGCGGAGGCTGGTGGAACTAGGTTATCAAAGATGCCAGGTGGTGACCGACCCGGGTAGTTTCGGTTTGCGAGGGGGGGTACTGGACGTTTACCCTCCAGACCAAACAAAACCTTTTCGCTTGGAACTGTGGGCCGATGAAATCGAGAGTATTCGGAGCTTCGATCCGCTGACTCAAAGATCTGGCAAAAAGCTAACCTCAGTGTCCATTTCGCCAGCGGGGGAAACGGGTTCAGGGCAGGCTGCTCATCTCCTCGATTACGTCTCCCAAGATAGCCTTGTTTTTTTGGATGAACGGCGAGAGTTTGAACGGTGCTTTCACCGACAGGCTCGCCGGCAGGAGGAGTTGCTGGCAGCGGCCAAGGAGAAGGGCTTTAAAACAGATGACATGGACGCGCTTTTTACCTGGGATGAAGTCGAGGCCTTAATAAACCGGCATCCGGTGATATACCACGCTTTTTTCCCCGGGCAGCTAAACATACAACCTTTAGAGTTTTACCAGCATATATCTCAAAAAGAAATGGAACCCTTTTTTGCTCACCCCGAATTAACAGCCAGGCGGATAAAAGAGTGGGTTGGGCAAGGTTACTCGGTGGCCGTAGCCATGAGCGACCGGAAGATGAAGAATAAGATCAGGGAGGAACTGGGGCTCAATACTGTTCCAGGAGTCGTGGTTACCGACTGGGACATAGAAAAAGGCTTTATCAGTCCCACCCTGAAAATGGCGGTTTTGTCGGACAGAGACGTCTGGGGTAAGAGGCCGCGGAGGACAGGCGGGCCCAAAAAGGAAACAGGGAAGCTCAGGTTAGAGTTGGACCATCTGCGAGTGGGGGATTACGTGGTCCACGAGAATCACGGCATAGGGCTGTTTCAAGGAATCACCAAGATGGAGGTGGAAGGGTTTGCCAAGGAATACCTGGTCATCCAGTATGCAGGCAGTGACCGCCTGTACCTGCCTGTAGACAAACTGGAAATGTTGACCAGGTACACCGGACCTGATGATAAAGAGCCCCGTCTTTCTAAGCTCGGGGGGACGGACTGGGAGAAAACCAAAAACCGGGTACGGGAATCGATCCGCGAAATGGCGCAAGAACTTTTGCGTGTATATGCTCTTCGCCAAACGGTCCCGGGGTTTGCTTTTTCGCCTGACACGGTATGGCAGAAGGAGTTCGAAGATGCATTTGAGTACGAAGAGACGGCGGACCAGATTCGGGCTGTTGCAGAAGTAAAAAAAGACATGGAAACGCCGCGGCCTATGGACCGGCTTATCTGCGGAGACGTGGGCTACGGGAAGACGGAGGTGGCTCTTAGGGCAGCGTTTAAAGCGGTCATGGATCACAAACAGGTCGCAATTCTGGTTCCCACTACGATCCTAGCCGAACAGCACTATCAGACCTGCCTGGAAAGGTTCAAGAATACCCCGGTCGTTGTCGAGGTATTGAGCCGTTTTCGGACTCCGGGTCAGCAGAAACGTATTCTGGAAGACTTGAAGAAGGGGGTTATCGACATCATTATCGGTACCCACCGTTTGCTGTCCCGGGATGTCCGATTTAAGGATCTGGGATTGCTGGTGGTGGACGAAGAGCACCGGTTTGGAGTTAGGCAAAAGGAGAGGATAAAGGCATTAAAAGAGACGGTGGACGCACTCAGTTTATCCGCTACTCCCATTCCCCGAACTTTGCACATGGCCTTGACCGGCCTGAGGGATCTTTCGGTAATAGAGACCCCTCCTCCTGACCGTTACCCTATCACCACTTATGTGCTGGAATACAACGAAGACATAATCCGGGAGGCGATTAGGGCCGAGGTGGAAAGAGGGGGGCAGGTCTTCGCGGTTCACAACCGGATTCAAGATATTGAGATGTTTAGGAACCACCTGCAGATGCTGGTGCCCGAAGTAAAGATGGAGGTAGCCCACGGGCGGGTTCCCGAAGATGAGCTGGCCGATATAATGAAGCGGTTCCTTAATCAGGAATTTCAGGTATTGGTATGCACCACCATTATCGAGTCGGGCTTGGACATGCCCAATGTCAACACCCTTATCGTGGACGAGGCTGACCGTTTAGGGCTTGCCCAGTTGTACCAACTGCGGGGGCGGGTTGGGCGATCCCGGCGCCTGGCCTACGCTTATTTCACTTACCGCCCGGACAAATCGGTCACGGAAGCGGCCCAAAAGAGGTTAAACGCCATCAGAGAGTTCACCGAACTCGGATCCGGCATGAAGATCGCGTTGCGGGATTTAGAAATCAGAGGGGCGGGAAACATACTGGGGCCCGAGCAGCACGGCTATATAGCAGCTGTAGGGTTTGACCTGTACTGCCGGTTGCTGGAAGAAGAGACGGCTCGCTTGAATGGTACGGCCCCTAGGAGTGAAGGTGATACTCTGCTGGATGTCAGGATAGATGCCTTTATACCCGACGATTATGTCGGGGACATAGGGCTCAAGTTGCAGGTGTACCGGAGGGCCATGTTTGCGGCCAGCATACAAGAAATCGACGAAATTCGTGCAGAATTAAAAGAGCGTTTCGGGAGCCTGCCGGCTCCGGTTGAAAACCTGCTGCGCCTTTCTCGCTTAAGGGTGTGTGCCAGGAGCAAAGATATAAAAAGTATTTCAACCAACGGAGGGGTGCTTCAAATAAGACTTAACCGGGCTGTAGACGGGGCAGCCGCCAAGCTTCGCGTTCTAGGGCAGAAGATAAAGGCGCCTGTCCAATCTTTGGACAGCTTCACTATTTCCGTACCCCTCGAAGGTGGCCCCAACCTGGAGTTGCTCGAACAGATACTGGAAGCAATCTAGATCCTGTTTTTGATTTTGAGGCAAATCAGTGTCCATCTGTGGTTCGTTTTCAGGGCAAATGGCGGAACGGTCTGCTTTTGTTGTGCGCAAAGTCGAAAACGGGTAAAAGACTGCGGGACAAGGGCTGCTACCATGGTAAAAAGTGAATAAAAGGGGATTTTGAGTTATATACTATCACTGAGGACAGAAAACAAATTTTGACTTCCGCAAGAAGGAGGGATGGAAGCCGGATGAAAGCAACAGGTATCGTAAGGCGAATAGATGATCTGGGCCGGGTAGTGATACCAAAGGAAATAAGGAGGACCTTACGTATACGGGAAGGCGATCCCCTGGAGATCTTCGTAGATCGGGAAGGCGAAGTCATTCTCAAAAAATACTCTCCTATCGGCGAATTAGGAGACTTTGCCCAAGAATATGCAGATTCTTTACATGAAGCCATCGGGCAGATTGCTCTGATTGCGGATCGGGACAATATCATCGCCGTGGCCGGAGCCCCCAAAAAGGAGTTTATGAACAAACCTATTGGTCCGGCCGTGGAGAAGACTCTCGAAGACCGGCGGGTAGCGGTTATGAACGAGATCGGTGATCACTCTTACTGCAAAGGTTGTCCTGTGTTGGAATCGGGAGACGGGAACTGCAAAATAACCTCCCAGGTTATTGCTCCTATCATTTCGCAAGGGGACCCGATCGGAGCGGTAATAATAATGTCAAAGGAGCCCGCAGTAAGAATGGGGGACTTAGAACAGAAACTGGCCGAGACGGCAGCCGGGTTTTTGGCTAAACAAATGGAGCAGTAAATCCCACGGCCTTCGAGCAAGGCCGTTTTTCTTTGGGGTTGCTGCTCTAGATGAAGAGTTGTTTTAAAATGTCGCCAAAACGGTCCGGACAAGTCTGAAAGTGTATTTTACCGTTTTCTTTTTTTTACTTGGGCGATAAACTAATAGCTGTGGGCCTGAGTTTGGGGGAGGAGAATAGATGGTAAAAAAACAGAACTTCCTGGTGGGAGCTTTCATCCTAGCAGTAGCCGGAGCAGTCAGTAAAGCCTTGGGGGCAGTTTACCGTATTCCGCTGGCGAGGCTCATAGGAGGAGAAGGGATGGGCTTGTACCAGATGGCCTATCCTATTTATACTACTATCTTGGCCCTAGCTACCGCTGGGGTTCCGGTAGCCATATCGGTTTTGGTGGCAAGAAAAGAGACTGAGGGTTTAAGGGGAGATAGCCGCCGGATCTTCCGGGTTTCGCTGGTGGGACTGGCTTTCCTCGGGCTTGTTCTTTCCATCGTGGTTTGGCAGGGGGCCGGTTTTTTGGCTCGCAATATTCTACACGAGCCGCGGGCCGTATACCCGATTATGGCGATAGCCCCAGCCATCTTTTTTTCAGGCCTTATGTCCGTATTCCGCGGGTATTTTCAGGGCTACCAGTGGATGGTGCCTACAGCCGTATCCCAGGTAGTAGAACAGATATTCCGGGTGACTTTCGTATTGATTCTGGCCTACATCCTGTTTCCGCGCGGCCTGGAATATGCAGCGGCCGGAGCTACTTTCGGGGCTGTGGTCGGCGGGATAGCAGGACTCATTTTCTTGCTCTATTCTTATATCCGTTTTCGCCGGCAAATGAAAAGGGATTCGGGCGTACTGCCTTGTTCTAGGGAGAGCTCTGTGGAGTTGGGTTGGCAGGTGGTCAAGCTTGCGGTTCCCATATCCTTCGGAGCGGTAGTAGTGCCGCTGGTACAGATGCTGGACGCGGTTATCGTTCCCGGTCGTTTGATGGCATCGGGTTATTCTACGAGTCAGGCCACCGCCCTGTACGGCCAGCTGTCAGGGATGGCTTCGGTTCTTATCAACCTTCCTACCATTTTCACCATAGCTATTGCCACCAGTTTGGTTCCGGCTGTATCTGAGGTCGCAGCGCGTAAGGATTGGTCCGAATTGCGGGCTCGCGTAAACAACGGGGTTAGGGCCGCCATGCTCATTTCTCTGCCCTCGGCCGCCGGCCTCTACGTGCTGGCCCGGCAGATAACAGACCTGCTTTTTGCCAGTCCCGAAGCCGGCATACCGCTTGAACCCCTGGCCTTCTCCGTTATAGTACTGGCCGCTTTTCAAGTATCGAGTGCTTCCCTTCAGGGTTTAGCAAGACCCGACATACCGCTCCGTAACTTGATCATAACCGGCCTGCTGAAAGTTTTCTTCAATTACTATCTTACAGGGACCTTTCTAGCAATAAGAGGGCCGGCTATCGGAACGGTGGTTGCCTTCTTTGTGGGATCATGCCTTAATTTCTATGAACTAAGGAAGATCAGCCGCGTATCTTTCGAAGGGAAGAGATTTATTAAGCTGGTAGTGACAACCACCCTCATGGGGGTTGGCGTCAAGATGGCCTACCAGGGTTTTGTTGCTCAAGGACTGTATTCGTACTATTCTACCGTCCTCGCAATCGGCGCAGGGGTTCTCCTCTATGGAGGGATTCTTTTTGTCATTCGCGAACTCGATATTAAGACTATACGAAGCCTAATCAAGGTTTAAAGATGTTGCCGCAGATGCACTCTGCTGATGCCCGGTTTATTGATGTTGCTAACTGCGATTAGGTCCAGGAGTGCTGGCCGGGGTTATCAGGAGTTTTTGAAGAAGTTTTGGAGGAGCAAATTATGGACAAGTATCCGTTAGACGAGTTGGTGGAGGTAATGGACAGGTTGCTAGGTCCGGGAGGCTGTCCGTGGGATCGCGAGCAAACGCATGCTTCTTTGACCCGGTACCTCATCGAAGAAGCTTACGAGGTAGTGGATGCCATATGGCAGAAAGACATGGACAAACTAAAGGAAGAGCTGGGGGACGTGCTTTTGCAGGTAGTCTTTCATTCGGCTTTGGCCCGGCGGGAGGAGGCGTTCGACATCAACGACGTGATAAAAGGCGTCACCGAAAAGATGATAAACCGCCATCCCCACGTTTTTGGATCCATGAACCTTTCAACCAGCAGTGAGGTGCTGGACCGGTGGGAAGGGTTCAAGGAAAAGGAAGGGAAAAAGAGGGTGTTGGAGGGCATTCCCAAAAGCCTGCCCGCTTTGATGCGGGCGGAAAAGCTTCAGAGCAAAGCGGCGAGGGTGGGCTTTGACTGGCCGGACGTGGAAGGCGCTTTGCAGAAAGTTGCGGAGGAGGTAAGGGAATTAGCCGAAGCGAAAGAGCCGGAAAACGTGGCTGCGGAGATGGGCGATATCCTGTTTGCCGTTGTCAATGTAGCGAGGTTTTTGGGGGTAGATCCGGAGGAAGCCTTGCAGAAAACCAATAACAAATTCGAAGACCGTTTCAGGTACATAGAGGACAACCTTGTTCAGCAGGGAAAGGCCTGGAGTGAGGTGAGCCTCGAGGAGATGGATGCTCTTTGGGAAGAAGCCAAGGCCAAGTTTTAGAGGACGATGCGTAAAAAGTTTGCGGCGGAAGAAGGAAAGAACGCTTTCATAGCGAATAGGCAATATAGTTTACAGTAAAGGAGGGGATAGGCTTGAACAAAACGGACTTGGTTGCCAAAGTGGCGAGTGAGGCTAACATGACCAAGAAAGACGTAGAGAAGGTCATCAACACTCTCTTTGCCACCATAGAAGAAGCTCTTAAGGATGGTAGCAAGGTGCAGCTAGTCGGGTTTGGTACATTCGAAGTGAGGGAGCGGCAGGCGAGAAAGGGACGCAATCCCCAGACGGGCGAAGAGATCGAAATACCGGCTGCCCGGATACCAGCTTTCAAGGCGGGCAAAGCTCTCAAGGACGCGGTTGTATAAGTGAGGTTGGACAAATTCCTCAAGGTTTCACGCCTGGTCAAGCGCCGAACGGTAGCCAAAGATTTCGCGGATCACGAGAGGGTACTGGTTAACGGCCGGGTGGCCAAGCCTGCTACCGAGGTTCGACCGGGAGACGTGATCACCATCCAGTTTGGAGTTCGGAAAATGGTGGTCGAAGTGCTGGAACTAAAAGAATCGGTCCGGGCTGCGGATGCAGCCCAGTTGTATCGAACAATAGAGCAGTCATGATGTACATAATTTAATCGCCCTTTAACGGGGGCGATTTTTTATTCGGCGTAGAGGAAGAGACCGAGTTCTACCGGAGAAAGAGCCGACATATACTGGTCATGAGTACAGGCCGAGGAGGGGTAGACGTGGCTGAGCACTCTCTCACGTTAACCAACTGCCAGTCTCTCAGTTTAACCGGGGTGACCAACGTGGGCAGCTTTGACGATAACCAGATTGTATTAGACACGGTGCAGGGGCCATTGTTCTTGCGCGGGGAGAACTTGCACATAACCCAGCTTAACCTGGAGCAGGGTATCGTGTCGGTTGAGGGAAACAAGATTACGAGCCTCGAGTACAGGCCTCAGCACCAAAGGCTAAAAGACAAAAGCCGCAGGGTATTTGACCGCCTGTTGCGATAAAACTCAGAGCTGGCTTTTTGAGGAACCCTGGAAAGGGGGACCCGGGATTGAACATACTCGTGTCCCAGATAACCGAATTCGCGTTGACAGCCGGACTGGGGCTCTTGGTAGGGATGTTCTTTCATGCCTATCACGTTATCATCAAGAAAGCGGGCCTGGGCCGCTTTTTCTTATACTTTTTCGATCTCTTAATATGGTTGCTAATGGTAATACCCGTTTTCTTGGCTCTGCTTTTAATAAACCACGGGGAGATGAGGGGCCATGTTCTAGCAGCTTTGCTCTTGGGGGCATTAGCCTACCGCTTGTACCTGTGGAAAAGGACTCAGAGAATCATGTCCGCCATGGCAGAGGGGTTGGTAAACGGCTGTTCTTGGCTGTTTCGGACGGTGTGTTATCCTTGGACGTGGACCCGTCGCCGAATGGGTTCCTGGTACACGGCAATCTTTCGTAGGAAGCATGATGATGACGACGAGGTGAAGTAAAATCAAAAAAATTTTTTAATCGGGAGGAAATCAATCCTCCTTAAAGAATGATGTAATAGAAACGTAATTGATTTATACACAGACTGTGGAAAAAATGTGGACACTAGGTGGCGGCCGCAGATGAAGATAGAGATAAGAGGAGCCGAGAGACTGAGCTTCCGAGAGCGACAGGTAGTTGTGCTAAAGGAGATGGGAAAGAGCACGGAAACGATTGCCCGGACCCTGGGTATCAGTACCAGCACGGTTGGCACTCTTTATAACAGGGCCAAGAGTAAAGGATACGAAGTGGTAATAGTTATTCCGGGCGAAGTTCTTGGTATTTTGGGGGCTTACGATGAGGAGGAGACAAAAGACAAAGACCAGGGCTAAGCCGTCTAAAGGCAAAAAGGGGAGAAAGCTGTTCGTAGTGGTTTTGGTGTTGGCCTTTTTCGCATTTGTGTTTGGACCTCAGTTGAAGATGTTGTGGGATATGAAGGGTGAAATCCAGGCGTTACAGGAACAAAAGTCCGAGCTCTTAAAGAAAAAGGCGGAACTGACTAGGCTCGAGCGGGATCTCCAGACCAATGAAGCAATTGAGAGAATGGCCCGGGAGCAATTGGGAATGGTAAAACCAGGTGAGAAAGTTATGGTAAAGGTGGTCCCCGAACAGGGTTCGGGCCAATGATGATATTGACACAGGGCCCGAGACCTTAGTAAAATGAGACCATAAATAGAATTGGGGGGCCATATATCCGTATGCCTATCGAGCAACAAGAAGTTATTCCGGGTGCGATTGTGGAAGGAGTGGTACAGGGCATTACTAGGTTTGGAGCCTTCGTCGAGCTTCCGGACGGCAAAGTGGGGTTAGTCCATATTTCGGAGATTGCCGACACGTATGTGAAAGATGTCAAAGACTTCTTGCAGGAGGGGCAGAGGGTCAAGGTCAAGGTTTTGAATGTCGCCGACAACGGAAAAGTAGGGTTGTCTGTCCGGCAGGCCAAAGAAAAGGAACGGCAAAGTCGGGAGGCCGCAGCTATGAGTCTGGAGGACAAGATCAACAAGTTCTTAAAAGAAAGCGATGAAAAACTGGCGACCCTTAAGTTAAAGCGTGACACGAGAAGAAGGAACCGGTATTCTTAGCACTTTGTCGAGAAAACGACACTCGTTAGCGAGTGTCTTTTTATTTTTTGCTTTGAGGTGGTCATTTTGAGGATTGCGGCAGCTGATATCGGCACCAATTCCTGTCGGCTCCTCATAGCCGAAGTTATCGAGGGCAGGCTGGTATCAATTCTGAAAAAGATAACATCAACCCGTTTGGGAGAAGGGCTTCTGGAAAGCGGTTGGCTTCATCCTAAAGCCATCAAGAGAACGGTCGATTGCCTCCTCAATTTCAGAGATATCATGCACGGGTACCAGGTTTCTGCCTACAGGGTAGTTGCGACCAGCGCGGTTCGGGAAGCAGTAAACCGGGAAGACTTTTTGGCGGTGGCAGAAGAAGAAACCGGCCTTTCTATAGAGGTAATAGGCGGGGAAGAAGAGGCTAGCCTCGCGTGGGAAGGTGTGGTCCGAAGCCTGAACTTCTCCGAGTTGCCCCTGGTAGCGGACCTGGGGGCTGGAAGTACAGAATTTATCTATGCAGGCCAGTCTCCGGTCATCAAAAGCGTAAAGGTAGGAGCAGTCAAGGCAACCGAAGGCGACTGGTCGAGAGAACAAATCCGGGCAGCACTTGAGGAGGTGCTTGCCCTGGCTCCCAGGTTTCGAAAAAATCCACTGGTTTTGACTGGCGGTACTCCTACTACTCTGGTTGCCATAAAGAAGGGGCTGGCCGAATACGATCCGGACCTGGTTCACGGCCAGAAACTGACATACCAGGAGGTAGAGGACCTGTATCAGATGCTGGAAGGCATGCCCCTTAACCTCCGCCGCCGGCTGCCGGGACTGCAGCCGGAACGGGCGGATATCGTGGTCAAGGGAGTGCTTATCGTTCTCGTTATAATGGACGGGCTCGGCAAAGATGAAATAATCGTCAGCGAGAGCGATCTCCTGGAAGGGATTATATGGCGATTGGCAGGGGCTTCCCCTGGTGTCTAAAAGTATAAATCCCGCGCTCCGGCCTCAATCATCGCCAGTCTTTCAATAGTCTTTTCCCTGACCTTGTCGCTCTTGATGTATCCTAGATGTTCTTGAATAGTCTTCTCCCCGATTTCCTTGGTCTCGGGAGAAGCGTAGTCTTCCAAGTATTCCTTAAAGGTCAGTATGGCGTTGGGTTGGCAAACATTACCGATCTGTCCGGTTTTGGCCAACGCCATGAAGCGATCTCCGGTCCGGCCGCTGCGGTAGCAGGCGGTACAGTAGCTGGGAATGTAGCCGCTTACACAGAGGCTGCGGATCAACTCATCGGGGCCACGTTCGTCAGCGACTTCGAATTGTGCAGTATTGCAGGTTTTCCCTTCTATTTCTTCTCTGTAACCTCCTACCCCGGTGCATGAACCGGCACTTATCTGGGAAATACCGAGTTCGAACAACTCATCTCGGTATCCGGGGGCTTCGCGGGTAGACAGGATCATGCCGGTATAAGGAACCGCCATGCGCATGACCGCGATTATCTTGCGGAAATCGTCGTCTGAAACCAGGTAAGGGAAGTTATCCAGGGAAACGCCATCTGCCGGGCGCAGGCGCGGGAAGGACAAAGTATGAGGCCCTACGCCGAAAGTTTCATCCAGGTGACGGGCGTGCATTAAGAATCCCATTACTTCAAACCGGTAGTCGAAAAGACCAAACAACACGCCTAAACCCACGTCATCGCAGCCGCCTTGCATAGCCCGGTCCATAGCGGTCAAGTGATAGAGGTAGTCGGATTTGGGGCCGCTGGGGTGCATTTTGGCGTAAGTTTCGTGGTGATACGTTTCCTGGAACAGCACGTAGGTACCGATACCTGCTTCTTTCAGCTTGCGATAATTCTCTACGGTGGTGGCAGCGATATTCACGTTGATCCTGCGTATATTGCCGTTCGCTTCTCTCACGCTGTATATGGTTTGCATCGCTTCTACCACGTATTCGATAGGACACTCAACCGGGTGCTCCCCGGTTTCTAAGGCTATGCGCTTGTGCCCCATCTGTTCGAGGATGCGTACCTCCTCTGCTATTTCATCGATAGTCAGCTTGCGCCGGGTCAGGTTCTTATTGGAGCGGTGATAGCCGCAGTAAACGCAGTCGTTGATGCAGTAGTTGCTGATGTATAAGGGAGCAAAGAACACCAAACGCTTGCCGTAAATCTTTTCTTTAATCTCGCGGGCCGCCGCGTACATTTCTTGCAACAGCTCGGGGTCCTCGACCTGGATGAGGGCAGCAACTTCTACCGGCTCCAACCCTTTTGCTTCCCGGGCTTTTTCAATCATTTGCCGGATATCTTCCTGCCCAAACCTTTTCCCAGCTTCCAATAACGACCAGATCTCTTCTTCATTAATAAAATCAACAGCCTGATACGCCATTTCTCCTCATCTCCTCACTTAGACTTTTCAACTCCAAAATTCTCAATTCTTAACTCATAATTCTTAACTCTCCATTCCTACTGCCTTCCGCCCTTCACCGTATCCAGATGATACCCGCCTTCCCAGCCGTGTTACGAGTTCCACGGCTGCGGCTTTAAGGGCAGTCGGGTCATCCTCAACCTCTGCCTTGGCGGGATAGATCTCGTATAACCGGCGATATTTGAGGGGAGTCACGTTTAGCATCAAGACATTAGCCCCAGCTAGCAGTCCTTCACGCCGCCCTTCCCTATCTACTGACCCTAAGGCGGTGGTGGAGGGGAGATTAGCCCATGGCAACATGAGCCTGGTTACGGCTAAAACTTTTAGGGTTAAGGATGCGGTACCCGCTTGGGCTGAAGCCAGGGGAGTGGCAGGGTGCGGGATAAAGGGCCCGATTCCTACCATCGACAGCTGCAGTTTCCTCATGAGAAGGATATCGTCGGCCATGCTGGACAAGGTCTGCCCGGGAAGGCCGACCATGATGCCTGAGCCTACCTCGTAATCGAGGTCTTTCAGGTAAGTCAAACACTGGAGCCTTTGGGCCATAGAACATCCTGGCCGCAATCGCCGGTATAGATCCGGGTCCGAGGTCTCGAATTTCAAGAGGTAACGGTCCGCTCCTGCTTCTTTCCAGGCTGCGTAATCTTCCCGCCTTCTTTCCCCTACGCTTAACGTAACTGCGACATCCATTGCCTTAATCTCCGAGACTAATCTGGTTATCGTCGACGTTGAGTAAAAAGGGTCTTCTCCCGACTGCAGCACAATGGTCTTGAACCCCATGCCCACAGCTTCCTTCGCGGCCTGGAGGATCTCTTCTACGTCCATACGATAACGGCTGAGATGGCGGTTGTAGCGGCTGATTCCGCAGTAAAGACAGGCCCGTGAGCAGTAGTTCGAAAACTCGATGATCCCCCGCAGGTGAACCTCGCTGCCCACGAAGCGTTCTCTTACTTTGTTAGCCAGAGCAAACAGCTTTTGCAGGTCTTTCTCATCCTCCAAAGCGAGCAAAAACTCTACATCTGCTTTAGACAGGGAACCCGTTTCTTGGTACTCATTTATGACTCTATCCACAGCACTCATAAGCCATCTCTTTCTCTCGAATTAGCCACCTGCCCGGCACTCAGCTGGCCGAACTTGCAACATGCCAGTTGTTCTCGGAAACGCGAGTCGCTAATAAAGACTTGAGCTGAGTGCCCGGCACTCAGCTGGCCGAACTTGCAACATGCCAGCTGTTCTCGGAAACGCGAGTCGCTAATAAAGACTTGAGCTGAGTGCCGGGTCTGTGGCTCTACTTGCTGGCCAGGGCACTTTTCACCTTTACCCCCTGCAGCTTCCCCAATTTCCCAGTCATGGCCCCGATTTCATCGGTTGAGCCGTCCACGATCAGGGCGAGTACGGAAACCTCGCGTTCGCGGTAGGGCAACCCCATCCTGCCCACGATGATCTCGGCGTGGTCACTCAAGATCCGATTCATGGCCGGGACCGATTCCCGGTTCTCAACTATGATGCCTACTACTCCCAGTCTTTTGTTTTCCAAAATTTTCACCCTATTTCCCCTGTGAAATTAAAAAAGCCTACCCGGAATCCTTCCAAGCAGGCTCATAAAGGCGCACTTTTCCCCACCTCCCCTTTAACTCAGACCGCTCCTCGTTAGCAGGAATCGTGTCGATTAAGCCCCTTGGACTCAGAAACATCCTCGTCGTCAGGGTGTATACACTTCTTGTTAAAAGTTTAACATGCTCCCCGGGCTTTGCCAAGGGCA
>NZ_JABUEX010000057.1:0-13652 GCF_013314835.1 Syntrophothermus sp. | reverse complement strand
TAGTCGGGGCCGTCCGGACGCGGGTCAAAACCCTGGAG
The DNA here is from genome assembly GCF_013314835.1 of Syntrophothermus sp. Classification (NCBI taxonomy): domain Bacteria; kingdom Bacillati; phylum Bacillota; class Clostridia; order Eubacteriales; family Syntrophomonadaceae; genus Syntrophothermus; species Syntrophothermus sp. The sequence continues at coordinate 13,614 of NZ_JABUEX010000057.1, read as the reverse complement.
GAGGTGGCCGAGGCCTCAGAGTACTTCTTTACCGACGATTTTTCATATGAGGAGAAGGGCGTCAGGAAGTATTTTCAGAAGCCCGGTGTAGCGGAGCTTCTGGAGGCCGCCGGACAGCGGCTCGCGCAGCTCGATTCCTTTGATCTGCAAAGCGTTGAGGAAGCCTACCGGAGTCTGAGCGCGGAACTCGGCGTGGGGACGGGTGAGATCATCCACCCGACGCGGCTTGCCCTTTCAGGGCGGACGATGGGGCCCGGCCTCTTCGACATCATGGTAATTTTAGGAAGGGAGAAAACCCTGCAGAGGCTTGCTCGGGCCGTCGCGTTCATAAAAAGCCAGAAGTAGCTCACGAGAGGGGCGTAAGACCTGTGGTTTCACGCAGGCTGTCCTTCGATGACTTCCGGGACAGTCCTTACGGGCTTGTCCCGGAGGAGGTTCACAAAATCAGTTTGGATTCCATCCGTTGTGCAGTTTGCTTTTGGCCTGCTTAATAAAAAAACTAAAAAAAGAAGCCGCCGAATCCAGTTTTAGTATCAGTTGGGAGGTAAACGGCGGCTTCGGGGGCCTCTAATTTACTTGCTTGTTAGCCAGTAAACCTATTCAGGCCTATTTCCGGAATTCTCCGCCACAATGGGATAAAATGCGTTTATTTCATTTTCTATTATTTCCTGCATCACGGTTTTTTTAACCCCGTAGAGAACAGCGTTAAGTCTGAAAGTTACTGGTTTTTGGAATACTTGAAGTTCTCCCTGATATTGGGGGCCTGTAGACTGATCTGCAATGCTGGCGTAAAAAACCGAACCTGTCGTATCTTGAACAGCCAATTTAATATGTCCGATTAGCGGGTAACCTTTTTCTTTAAGGTTCCGTGCGATGTTAATTAGAAAATTAACCAATAAAGATTTATAATCATGCTTTAAATTCAATGTTAGGCTTCTCGCGTATACTTCAGGGTGTGAATTGAGAACACTCATTTTTAATCACCTCAATCAGGGAATTCAGCGTAGACTGCTCCTGGTTGGTTATTTCCAGAATCTTCGCAGTTTTATTAAACCTTCTTAGTTCGTTTTTTAGCATGTGGATCGTTGAATCATCTACTAAGTCTATTTTGGTAATTACCAGAACGTCGGCAACGGAGATTCCGATTTCAATTATGGGGATCTCCACGATCAAATCAAATCTTATCGGATCAACTAATACGAGATTTATAACTTTGTCGACGGGAACATCTTTTAGTTTCCTGATAACATCCTTTATAGATGCCGGATTTGCTACCCCCGAAGGCTCTAAAATAACAGTGCTTGGCTGGTATTGCTTATGAATATCTTTAATCGTTTTAAGTAAATCAACACCTAGTTGACAACAAACACAACCGCTTATAAGTTCAACGGTATCAATGCCGGTTCTCCTTACTACAGAGGTGTCAATACCAATTTCTCCGAAGTCATTGATTATTACAGCTATTCTATCAAAATCGGTCTCTTGGAGTAACGGAATCAGGTTTTTTAGCGTAGAGGTTTTACCAGAACCGAGAAATCCGGCCATTACCACAATTTTCACCAACAACCCTCCTAACACAACGGAACTGGTTTAGGTTTATAAAAACATTTCTTTAGTAATCTCCTGACCTGGTTCTAGAACGAGAAATTCGTTATCCCAGGGACCATATAGAAGCTTTTTTAGTAAATTTAACGATCCGGGAATAATTTCAAACCTTAATCCATAAGTTTCGGCAGTTATCCTTGCATAATTTTCGTAATCCTGCAACCGATAGGCACCCGTATTGATTAGCGCGATTCTGGTGTAATTTTTCATTATTTCACGTGCTACCCACCTGGTAGTCTGATCATCCAGGTTTTTTGTCCATTCATGTTGCCCCCTAAACATAGAGAGCGGGTCTTCATGATGTTCAATCCAGCTCTTAGTTAAGTAGTAAGTTCCCGGATCTTTTGTTACTTCTCTATGATAAGACTCCATGGAGCCAAGAAGAAGCGCAATGCAATCATGGGTCCGAGGCATTATAAGTTTAGTTCTTTTTGGTTTTAAACCAATTGGTCCTCCAGAACAAAGGCCGTAACCTAACAGGATCAAGTTGTATTGAAGATCGTTTTCTAAAACCCCCAGAACATTACGTAGTTCTTTGTTGAGTTTTTTTGGAAAACGGTGGAGGCCAAATTCCATGACCCTAACATCGACATTATTAGGTCTTAGAGCTTCAATCTCGGGTACTAAGGATTCGCAGACCAGAAGTACACTTTTTTGAACCATATCACTCCTTCATCTCCGAATCTTTTGTTCCGGTTGGCTTAAAGCCATCTTGGCAACTAAAAAAATGGGTCAAACTGGTCCCGCCGGAGAGACCAGTTTATTTCGGAGAGACCAGTTTGACCGGGGGGAGAAATTTTTATCACGCTATCCCGGGCGTTTCCTTCTTATGTTCCTTTACAGTGACTGCCAGGAGAAATCCTATTACGGCCAGCGCGGCAATGAATACCCATGACCAGGTATAAGAAACACCGGTTGCGGTTTTAACGATGAGCCTGCTCATAACTAAGGGAGCACCGGCGGCACCCACAAAGTATCCCACCGCATTAATGATCCCGAGAGCTTTAGCATGAACCTCCGGGCTAAAGATCTCGGCCGGCCAAGCATAGTAAGGTCCCCATGCCATGTTTGCGAAGAACCCGGCTGCTGAAAGCGTCAGGAGTAAAGCAACAGGATTGACACCTTGTTTATAAATTGCAAGGAGAAGTAAGAACGGGAAGGTGCAGATATACGAAATGCTGATAATAGGCCTTCGCCGTCCTCCGAATACTGTATCGCTTAAGCGTGAACCGGTAAACGAACCCAGAACTCCGGCAGCGAAATAAACAATCGCCCACCAACCCATTGCCATGATACTGAAACCGAATGTTTCCTTCAGATAGGTGGGGCTCCAGCTAACTGCCGCCCAGTAAAGCGCCTGAATAACGATATACGCTACTGTCAGCTGGATAAACCCGGGGTACAAAAGAATGTCTCTCAGCGGAATATCTCTTTGGGCTGCGATCTTCTCCTTGCTAATGCTTCGTTTCTCAAGCTCTTCATGTGAATAAACGCCTTGTTCGATCTCTTCTTCATAGATTTCGTGAAGTTCCATTTCAGACATACCCTTGTGATCCTCGGGACGGTCCGTAACCCAACCCCAGATAGCCAGCAAGGGTAGCACACCAAGCGCTGCGACAACGATGAAGACAGGACGCCAGTCGCCGAACGCAGTTGCAAGAGCGGTAGCAAACACCGGTGCCCACGCTGGGGTTAGAATCCACGCGTAGGAGAGTGCAGCTTGTGCCTGTGCTCTTTGTCTCTTAGCAAACCACCGAGCTAAAATTCTCGAACTAGGTACAAACTCCGTCGCACACAAGATCCCGAAGATGATTTGGCGAATATACCACTCCTGTGGGGTCTGCATGTAAGCCATCCACCAGGTACACAGGCTCCAGCTTACAATTGAAAACAGTAAAACCCTTCGTGCCCCGAACCTGTCACATACCCAACCCACCACCGCCTGCATGGGACCATAAAATGCAAGCATTAGGGACATGCCGAGTCCGTACTGGGCGTGCGAAAGATCGATGTCTTTCATGATCAGCGGAGCTAGCACACTGGTCTTGACGCGGTCGAGATACTGAATGCTGTAACAAAAAGTCAGCACGATTGCTACCCAGTACCGGTAGCGCCACCAACCATGTCCTTTAACAGTCGCCACGGACATTTTATTAACCCCCTTTTAATGCAAGGAATGATTTTTTTAAATTGTGTTCAACTATTTTCTTGCTCCATCTCATTTCACGTACAGAGTTATGTTTTCTTCCGTTTTCTCGCTGAAGCTATATACTGCAGCCCCCCTGGATCGTCCATAGTTAAGACTCTACAGGCTTCGAATAGTTGCATGAGAACATCATCCAGCGGGTCAAGAATAAAGGCGTCGACACCCTTACCCATACACATTATTAAAAACGCTTCATTAACCCTTTTCCTGAACGGAAGTCCGAATGATACATTGCTCAGTCCAACCACGAAATGACATGAGACACCCGCTTCTTTTAGAAGTTCCACGGTTTTTAATGCGATTACAGCCGAGTCCGGCGCTACACTCACGGGGTAGACCAAGGGGTCCAAATATACATTCGCAAGATTAATCCCGTCCCTGTCAAGACGCTCCAAGAGATTCATTGCTTCTGTATAACGGTCTTCCGCCCTTCCTCCAATTCCTGCTTCGTTCGCGGGTAATGCTATTACGCGCGCCTTGAATTCGCGGACCAACGGTACAATTTCGTTGTAGCGATTGCCCTCAGATGAAATTGAATTAATGATTACGGGCCGCTTGCATCTCTCGAGCGCAACTTTCAGTGCCTGCGGGTTAGGTGTATCAATACAAATGTCAGCAGGTACAGCTTCCTGAACCACTTCAACAAGCCATGCTAAACCTTCCGGCTCGTTATCAAGCAACATGGCCGCATTTACGTCAATAGCCTGAACCCCAGCTTTATACTGGGCAATCGCTTCGTTCCTTACGAAGGACTCATCACGCGCCCGCACCACCTCTGTTATGCCTGGCCGACTTGTATTTAGTCTTTCGCCGATTAACAACATAGGGCAATTCATAAACCTCCTTGCCAAAACCTAGGTTAACTAACTGTTACAGATCGCCTTGATCTTTTCTACAGCTTCACTTGCATTTTCGGCATATCCATCGGCGCCGATCGAATCAGCGTATGCCTGTGTTACCGGGGCTCCCCCAACCATTACTTTCACCGCGTCCCTCAGGCCCGCTTCCTTCAGCGCGTCGATGACTACTTTCATCTCCTTCATTGTAGTTGTCAATAGGGCGCTCAGTCCGAGCACTATAGGCTTGTGTTCCTTAACGGCCTCGATAAATTTACCTTCAGGGACGTTGATTCCCAAGTCGATTACCTTAAAGCCTGCACCTTCTAGCATCATTACGACTAGGTTTTTGCCGATATCGTGAATATCACCTTTAACTGTTCCAATGACAACAGTACCTTCAGATACTGAGCCCGACCCTGCGAGGAATGGCTTCAGTTCGTTAACTCCAAGCTGCATGGCTCGCGCGGCAACCAAAACTTCGGGAACGTAAATTTCCATTGCCTTAAAAAGTTTTCCAACCTCTTCCATTCCCTTAAGCAACCCATCATTAAGTATGGTGGTGGCAGATATGCCTTCATCCAGAAGCTTTTTAACTACCTTTTGTGTCTCCTCCGCGTTTCCATCAATCACGAACTGTGCCAATTGCTCGAGACTCATGAATACAAAACCTCCTTGATAAAATTTCCTTACAGTAACCCGGCAATTTCGCGGCTTGCCTCCACAATTGCCTTTAAGTTGGCGATCGGAACCGCCGTAGGAATTGCACACTCCGGCGCTAGGATTTCAATGCCAGCTTTTGCTGCAATAAACGCTTCTCTTTTAACATCTTCAGGAGTGCCTTGAAGCAACGTTTGGGGATCGTTGATTCCGCCAATAAGGGAAATCCGCTTGCCTGCTATTGCTTTTGCTTCGACAGGATCATTTTTCGTGTCGTAATGGAAACAATCAAAATAAGAATTAGCAATGTCCTCTAATCTGTTGATTGTGTAGCCGCAAATATGAAGGATTATGGGGGCCCCAATTCGGTAGGTAATTTCCTGGTGAAGGTGCGGAAGAAACTCCCGGTACATTTTTGGACTGACAAGGTCCCCTGTTGCGTGATCCGGCATGCAGATTACGTCGGCTCCTGCTTTAACTTGTTCAACAGCAAAAGCAATTGTAAATTCCTTAAGTTTGTTCAGTGCTTGACGGATCATCTCGGGGTTCAGTTTTGTCTGAATCAACCAGTTCTGAACGCCGAAGCCGTGATACCCGAGTGTCCATGGTCCCATTACTTTCCCTACAATGGCTACATCGGGGTATCGTTTCCGCAAGATCCGAATTGCTTCAAGGAGCGATTGGATGCTGTAGGTATCCAGGAATTTTTCTATAGTTATGGCGTCAATATCCTCGGCCTTTGTAAATGGGTGTGTCGTACAGTCCGGCATCTGGTGTTTGTCTCCCCAATCCATTTCGCAGCCAAGGCCAGGAGCCTCAATCTGGACACTGAAATAGGGCATAATGGTATCAAAACCACAAATCTCGTGTCCTGCTGCGGCAAGGTCGGCAATTAATGTAGGTACAAGGTGTGCCTCCGGGAAAAATGCTCCTGTTGCCTCCATTAGTTCTACCGTAGCGATAGAAGTCGGGTTACCGACGGGAATCCTGTCAACACGACCACCGAAAAGGGCGGATAAGAAACGTCTTTTAGGCGTCATCCATTCTCCCTTTACTCTGGGAAAGCTCACCTCAATTGACCCCCTTTTTGAATTTTACAATGTTGAAAATAACGGTTGCGTTTGTTTAGGATGCTTGGCTGTCAACGAAAGAACTAGTCACGGCCCTCGTGCTTTACTCCCTATAAGCCTACCCCCCATTTCCTTTTCAAACTTTGTTTTTGTTTGGCTTTAAATGCAATTACTATGCCACTTATAGTGTTTAGTGGCAACCTTTTTGCTTTTAGAAGCAAATAAATAAAGAAAAAAAGACCTTCTAAGTTTCCGAATTTTAGCTGCTCAAAGAAACGGAAAAGTTAACTTAATGTTGTTTTGTATAACTATCGCAACATAAAAGATGTTGATAATTTTCGACACTTAACAGGCCGGCAAACTAGTTTTGAAAATTTTTCGCGCGCCCTCCGTTGAAGAGCAGGGTAATCTCCCAAAAAACAGCCTGTCTTTCATGGTGATGGAGTGACAACACCCGTCCTTTTACAGCGAGAAAGGGGGTCCCCAGACTTAGTTAATAACCTGGCCTGGATTTGAAAGCGCGTCTTGAAACAGTCCCGAGGTGCCTCAACCCATAAATTGGACGGAAGAGAGCCGCAAAGGTTATATAAGCTTCTCGAAGCTGGTCTTTTCCATGCTCTGGAGAGCATACGTGAGCTGGCAGTCTATCTGGATCAAAACAACAAAACGCGACCGGGTCTCCTCCGCCACAGTTTGGGCCTGGTTTCTGAAGAAGTTTGGTTGCAAAAGGGTATCGAAGCAGGAACTAATGACGAAAACAGTACGGTTGCTTAAACCGAGCTGTGGAGGTTTTTACAGAAAAATAGGACTTGATTCTGAAGAACAGGCAGGATATTGTCGAATTAAAGAAGAATTTCAAATAAAAAAGGGTACCGTTTGGTTAAAGAGGGTAATTTGTTCATAGGGAAGTGAGTGTAAAAATGGCGACTTACCCATTTTCGTGGGGATTTGCGATGGTACATCATGTGGGGTTGGTGAATTAAAAAAATATTAGTGGGGGGGTGGAAAATGGCACTGCGAGACCTGTTAAGAGAGACAGAACATTCTGAGAGAGATCTTTTTAATTTCTTGAGATTAGTTTTAGATAGTGACCCTGAATGTATTGTTCTGGTTGATTCAAAAGGTAGAATTATCTGGCTGAACAAGGCCTACGAGGCCTATTTAGGCGTATGTCGGCACGAGGTTCAAGGAAAACATGTAACAGAAGTTATTGATAATACGAGATTACATATCGTTGCTCGCACAGGTGTCGCAGAAATAGGTGAAATTCAGAAGATAAAAGGGCGAACCGCAATTGTTAGTAGGATTCCTATATTTAAAAACGGCAGGATTTTAGGGGCCGTAGGAAAGGTAATCTTTAAGACTAGCAACGAAGTCTCGCAACTCATCTCAAAGGTATCGCAGTTGGAAAACGAAGTTAATTATTATAAAAGAGAGTTAAGTAAAAAATATCGGGCTAAATGGACTCTTGATGACATTATTTCCTGTACTCGGGTCATGGAGGATATTAAAAATCTTGCCCGTAAACTCGCATCTATTGATATTAACATACTAATTTTAGGAGAAAGTGGGACTGGGAAGGAACTTTTTGCTCATGCCATTCATTTAGAAAGCAAAAGAAATAACAAGCCCTTTGTTTACATTAACTGCGCAGCGATTCCCGAAAACTTAATGGAATCGGAACTGTTTGGATATGAGTCTGGAGCCTTTACAAACGCCAAAAGTAGTGGCAAGGCCGGTAAACTTGAAATTGCAAATGGCGGAACTGTTTTTCTTGATGAAATTGGAGATATGCCACTTGTCATGCAAGCAAAAATTTTGCGGTTTTTACAAGAAGGCGAACTTGAAAAATTAGGTTCCGTCAAACCTGTAACTGTAGATGTCCGGGTAATCAGTGCAACAAATCGCGATATTAAAAAAATGGTTCAAGAAGGAACGTTTAGAGCCGACCTCTATTATAGGCTCAGCGGAGCGGTTCTTGAAATTCCCCCCTTACGTGAAAGGATAGAGGATATCCCGGTCCTAGCTGAGCATTTTCTCAGAAAAATTGCTGAAAAATGGGCGGTACCTTTAAAAAAGCTGGAGCAAAACACGCTAGATGCTTTAAAATGCTACCACTGGCCTGGAAATATTAGAGAATTAGAACATTTATTAGAAAAGCTTTATTGTATGTCAGAAGGAGATACTATTAAAATTTGGGATCTCCCATCTTACATTTTTAGAGAACAAACGCACGAAAAATTTCAAAAATGCGGTTTGACTCTTGCCAGTAAATACAGCGAGGGTAATTACGAAGCGCTTACCGAAGACGATACCTTGCTCAGTAAGATAAAAAATAACACGGAAAGGAAATTGCTGGAAAAAATTCTTGAGGAGGTCGGAGGAAATAAAAAGAAGGCGGCTGAGGTTTTAGGAATACACCGCACAACACTTTATCTCAAACTGCGTAAATATAACCTGCTTTGAATATAACACTAACGGCCCACACTGGGTGGCTACGTCTTGCTCCCAGTAGCCGGCTACATTTTTGGCCCTCATTGTCTGACCGGGCAAGAGATAAACTATCATTACTCGACCCCTCCCCTAAATGACTAACTTGTTTTCTGTCACATTCTCACTATTTGATCATCAACTAGGTGCCTCTTTTTGATTATAGCATCTGGCAGTGATACGATGGAGACGTTGTAGACTTAGCGGGTAATGCCTCCCGAGTACTCATAGTTCACCCCAGGGCATTCTGGGTAAAGAAGAGCCGCTGTCAATCTCATTGCGCCTTTGCCTGACTTCTGCCGGTTCTCCAGGTCCCGTACAAGGAGCGGGGCAATAAGGGCAAAGCGTGACAGTGCTCGTCTCGAGCAGGAGTCTTACTTTGCATGTGAACATCCTCCTTGTCTGGTTTCGTTTTTTCCACCATACTAGACAGGGAGAAGAGCACAATCAAAGTATAGTTTTTTTAAAGCCAAAGGCCTGCCATTTGTAGCATTTTTTCTACATCTTGCTGTTGCGATAGTTAAATTTTTTGAACATCAATACCTTAATACCTTTTTTCAATTTCTCAAAAGGACAAAGGCAAAAATTTCTCGCGAAGTCTTCCCTTGCCTTTGTTCTTTTTTTGTTAAAGATACAAAAACAATCAGGTTCAGGTTCAAAATTTGGCACACCTTTTGCTTGTAATTTTCGTCACGAAAACAGGCTTGAAGGGAGGGAATAAAACAAAGCAGGCGGCTTTCTAGTTGTCGAAGCAAAATCTTTTTCGAAAGGAGGAGAAAGTTTGTTTAATTTAACAGGATCCCACAGATTTGTTACGCCATCTCTAATTTACTACGGAGTAGGGTGTGTTAATTCCATCGGCGAAGCACTTCAGAAATTTGGGTCGAAGGCGTTAATTGTCTCAGATCCGTGTGTTGCTCAGTACGGACACCTGGATAAAATCGCGAACATTCTAAGTAAAAGCGGCCTTCAAGTAGCCACATTTACAGAGGTAACCGGCGAACCCACTGACATAATGGTACAGAAAGCATCTGATGTTTTTAGAGAGGAAAAATGTGACTGCTGTGTGGCTGTTGGTGGGGGAAGTGCCCTTGATACCGCCAAAGCAGTTGCCATTGTTGTTACCGAAGGAAAACAAATCGCAGAATTTGAAGGGTACGAAAAAGCCAAAAGGCGGGATTTCCCGCTAGTTCTAATTCCAACTACGGCCGGTACAGGAAGTGAAGTTACAAAAGTTACCGTAATCACGGATACCGAAAGACATGTTAAAATGATGATTTCCAGCTCATGCCTTGTACCAGACATGGCAGTTATAGATCCTGAGTTAACCCTCACGGTCCCACCCAATGTAACCGTGTTCACAGGAATAGATACTCTTACTCATGCGGTTGAAGCTTTTATCTCGAGGCGGGCTACTCCAGTGACAGATAAATACGCGATAGAAGCGATCCGCCTGGTAGCCGAAAGTCTGAGGATTGCTTGGGCAAATGGGGATGACATCGAAGCCCGCTCCAAAATGTCCCTTGCAGCTTTTTACGGAGGTTTAGCATTTTCAAATGCGTCCGTAAATCTCGTCCACGGTATGGCGCGACCATTAGGAGCGCTTTTCAACTTACCCCACGGGCTTGCCAATGCCATTCTGTTGCCCATAGTTATGAGCTTTTCCTGGCCTGCAGCACCAGAGAAATTTGCCAGGATAGCACAACTTTTAGGTGAGAATGTAACTGGGCTCAGTACATTGGAAGCAGCAAAATTAGCAGTTAGTGCAGTAGAAAATCTTTGCCGCGACGTTGAGGTTCCCAAAGCCTCCGAATTAGGGATAAAGGCGGACAGGTTAAATCAAGTAGTGAGGAAAATGGCAGAGGATGCTTTGGCTAGCGGAAGCCCGGCGAATAATCCCAGGCGTGCTACCATAGAACAAATCGAAAAAATGTACCTGAGCCTTCTTTCCCTTTAAGTTTGGCAAATTTTTTAAATTAAACAATTACTTTAATTTCCTGGGAGGTATTAAAACCAATGGCCTTGCTAAACGAAGTGAAAAAGTATTACGGTCGTCTGTCAAACTATATCGGCGGATCTTTTGTTCCCAGTAATTCACCGGATGTTTTGAATGTTGAAAATCCCTCAACGCGGGAGATCATTGGGGAAGTACCGCTAAGTTTGCCTGAGGAAGTTGATGCCGCAATAGAAAGCGCCGCATCCGCATTTAAAGCATGGAGGGAAACGCCTCCAACTGTTCGCCAGGAATATGTTAAGAATCTCGGAGATGTGATTCTGGAACACAAAGAAGAAATTGCCCGCATCATCACCCAGGAGATGGGAAAAACAATCCAGGAGGCAAGAGATGAAGTAGGCCGTTGTATAGACATGTGTCGGGCGGCCCTCTCTGTTCCGAGAATGATGATGGGCTATGGAACAGAAGATGTTACAACCGGTTTGGACGAATATTGCCTGAAACAGCCAATCGGTGTATTTGCCATGATCGCTCCCTATAACTTCCCGGGAATGGTACCTTATTGGTTCCTCCCATTTGCTCTCGCGACAGGAAACACCTATATTGTGAAACCCTCCGAACTAGTACCTATCACCCAAACGTACATGTTTGAATTGATCCACGACAAAGTAAAACTTCCGGCAGGTGTGCTTAATATGGTACACGGCAGTAAAGAGGTGGCAAACCGACTTCTTACCCATCCCAAGGTTGCCGGGATATCCTTCGTAGGTTCCAGTGAAGTAGCAAAAATAGTTTATACAGTTGCCTCCCAACACTTTAAACGCGTGCAGTGCCAAGGTGGAGCTAAAAATTATATCGTCGTCATGCCGGATTGCAATCTTGATGATGCAATCTCCTCCCTTGCATCCTCTTTCTACGGTTGTGCCGGACAGCGTTGTCTTGCAGGAAGCGTACTTGTAGGTGTGGGGAAAATCTACGATGAACTTAAAGAAAGATTTGTCGAATTTGTCAAGGGTTACATCGTGGGCTACGGCCTTGACGAATCTGTAAATATGGGCCCCGTAATTTCAGAGAAGCACCGAAATAAGATATTAAGTCTTATCGATCAAGCCGTGAAGGATGGAGCAAAAATACTACTTGACGGTCGAAATCCCCAGGTAAAAGATGGTTACGATGGTTACTACATCGGGCCAACTGTTCTGGAGGGAGTAGCTCCAGATTCCATAGTTGGCAAGACAGAAATTTTTGGTCCGGTAGCTTCTCTCATGAAAGTAGAAACGTTAGATGAAGCGATTGAAATCATCAACGCCGGAGATTACGGAAACGGAGCCTGCATTTACACGGAAAATGCTAAAGCCGTAAGAGACTTCCAATATAGGGTTCAAGCTGGAAATATTGGCGTAAATCTCGGACTTCCTGCCCCAACAGGACATTTTCCGTTCTGTGGCAAGAAAGACTCCTTCTTCGGTACACTTCACGGCCAAGGGCAGGATGTAGTGGATTTCTTTACCGATAGAAAAGTTGTCCTTGCAAGGTACTTCGGTCTGCGAAAGCGATTCTTTGCTTAATTGAACACAAAATAAAGTAAAATACAAAAAGGCATAGAGTCCTATGCAACTCATAAGAAGTTGCCTCTCCTCCTAGGGCTCTATGCCTTTTAAATTCGCATCTACTTCATAAGAGCCGATAGGAATACTTCTATTTAATTAAGAAGTGGTGGAGGGCAAGCGCTCCCTTGGCGCGGGTGATTTTTCGTAAATGTCCAAAGGGAGTACCCTCCTTTCTTGTTCTCTTCGTTCTCCAAGGTTTCCTTATGTCATTTAAGGAAGTTGGGAAGAAGCTAGGTTGTTCAAGTGTAATTTCACTTTAAATCCCTCAAAATAAGTTTCTTTAAAAGAGAATCGTTGCCTTTATAATGTGCTAGAATTATGGCACATTTTTTTATCTTTCTTAAGGAGGGGCAACATCCTTATGCAGATCGTTCTCGGTTTCGGAATATCACCCGAGGAATACAGCGCAAAAAAAGGGGCTTTTCCTGTCATCGAATCGTGTCCTACACCTGAATGATGCCCCCAAAGCCTGTTCCAAAACATGGATACAATTTAGTTCCGTCTGTGACAAAGTAATCCTCTCCCTACTCATACTGACATTTTCACAGATGGATTTCACCCTGACACCTATGAAAAACTGCAACCCTAGTTTTCGGATGATTTAGGCCACAGAGCAGGGAGTTGGTACCAAAACTACCTCCTCTTTTACGGCAGACGCAATCTTTTGCGGTAAATCACTGTTAACCACGTACGGCAACGCGTTCTTGTGCATATGGCGCATCTTCCTCCGCCGTAGGTCCTCCCTGAGATAGCGATACTCCGTGTTCTTTGTCAGCATGGCCCAGATGATGGTGAGTAGCCTTCTTGCCGCTGCTACGATAGCAATTTTATGGCCTTTGCGCCTTTTAAGCTTGAGGTAGAAGTCTCGCAGAGCACTGGGTTGCCTTACTGCCTGGAGGGCCACCTGGATGAGGATCCAGCGTAGCATGCTCCGGCTCGCCCCGCCCTGCCTGCGCCCCACCTTTGCTTTGCTCCCCCGAGCCCTAATTGTTTAATTCGCCAGGGTTGCAGTTTTATCATGCCAACAATATCACAGACGGGTCACACACCTCAGCCCAGTGCTGACGCATGAAAAAAAGTTTCCACACCAATCCAGCGATTGGGGGCACGGGAAAGAAAATTTCGTTGCAAATGGGGGTGGACAGTGCACAGGGCGATATGTAATAATAGGGTGGGATAAAAT
>NZ_JABUEX010000056.1:0-14398 GCF_013314835.1 Syntrophothermus sp. | reverse complement strand
AAAACTTTTTTACTTCAGCTCCCGCCGCCAGAGCCGGAGAGGTAAACAATTGGAGAGCCATTGGTTAGCTATTGGTTAATAGCTTAGCTTCTTGCCCGGGGAAAGGGAAGATAGAGGTTGCAGGAGAAAATATAATTAATAAAGTATAATCTAAGAAGTTCCGGCAATTGTAATTTCTTATTCTTTATCTCATTTCATTTTTATCGAATTTAATGTTAATGCGAGGCACCGCGGGGGCATTTTTAACATTTTAGGTGTAGGGACGGCTTTTTAATCAAACAGATCGCTCTGCCAGACGGGGCCAGCTGAGCTGACGGCAGGAAGAGTGAGGAGGTCTTAAAAAATGAGGTATAGGGAGTGTAAGCGGCATGGTAACTTAAAAGAAAGAAAAACATGTCATAAAAATAAAAAATAATAGGGGAGGAATTATGATGACTGAACAAGCCAAGGAAAAAGGAGCAGGCGTTGCCTTTAGAAGTTACGTCCCAACGATAGTATTGTTGGCGATCATCATTGCGGTTGCCGTCTGGGCATTTTATTCCGGTATTGCTGTTCCTAAGGGCGCCCCCTCAATTACCGGCACAAGCGGTACCCTGCTGGTTATCGTTGGCTTAATTGCAGGTCTGCTGGGTGGAATTATTGGAACAGGCGGCTGCAGCGTAATGCTGCCAGCAATCCATTTCTGGCTTCACTATCCTGCCCCGCTAATCATATAGACACTGCCTATCATGAGGCCCGACTTTCTTCACGCTATTTCCTTGCCTGCCTCAGGGCCCGGGGTGAGATTGTAAATCTGCTTTACCTCAACGATCAATGCTGCTTTGGGGGTAAGCTGCGGCATCATCGATTTTACCATCTGGACTCCTTCATCAAAAATCTTACCGGACGTCTCAAAGTGGGCTGTCCCTTTAAACTGGTAGCCTTTGAGTGTTTCCATGTCCCATACGGCAACTGCCACATTGGGGTTGGCTTCAATATTTGCCCTGGTCTTGTTCATAAAAACGTCCATGAGTAAAATCTGACTTTCAGAGATTACTTTGCCAAAGGCGACGGCAACAACGTTCGGTATTCCATCTTTGGTTGCGGTTGCCAGGGACCATCCCTTGGTTTTTGACGCTGTTTCTTTCATTTCCTCAGTAATTTTAGGCACTTGAGTTCACCTCCTTTCCAGATTTTTTGTGGTAACTGAAACACCATTCGGCAGCAGGTTATTGCGACCACTGCAGATGCAACCTTTGGAAATACTTTGATACTTAGCCAATAATTCCTGTTTCAACCATTGACCTCCGGTAGGGGCCTGCTGCCTCTTCTTTCTGGCGCTGTAACCATAGCTCATCAGAGATGGTCTTCCACCTCATTGCCCGCTGGTCGAGATAAGCACCGATTTCTCCCATGAGGACGGTCTCTGCCCCTTTGTGGGTAGGACAGGCGCCACTTTCTCTAACAATCTCCCGCAGGGCCTCAGGGACATCGATGATCGGGCAGGGCCGCAGCAGGTTATCAGAAAACGGCTGACGCTTCTGGTAAGCCCTGAAGAGGGGGTGACTGGAGAACATCCTTCAAGCTCTTTTCCTTGATGTTGTCAACGGCGAAATGAGCAAAGGCACAGGGTTCCACATCACCCCTGGCATTGATGTGGAAGTAGCACCTTCCCCCGGCGATACACCCTCCAATGAGGGCACCATCGTTCCAGAAATCGATAATAGCAATTGGCTTTTCACTGCGTAACTGAACTATCCGGTTCACCAGCCATGCCCTTTGCTCAGGAAGCACCATTAAGTCTAAGTTAGGCTCACTACCTATAGGAATGTAATGGAAAGTCCAGACATACTTGACGCCTTTTTTAATTACTTTTTTAATTAGAAAATCAATAAACTCGTCACTGGCAACTTCCTCAACATTCTCTCTGGTGATGGTGATGGAGGCACCACACAAAACTCCCCGTTCTTTAAGGTAGTCCATTGCCTGGGTGATCCGCCGAAACACCCCTTTGCCCCGGCGGTGATCGGTACGCTCTTCCCAACCCTGAATACTGATTGCTGGGGAGATATTGCCCAGTTCCCGAAGCCGGTCTGCGACTTGTTCATTGATCCTGGTGCCATTGGTGTAGATCATGAACACCATGTCATTATGCTTTTCAGCGATATCAAAAAGATAAGGATACATGAAGGGCTCTCCACCTGACATCACCACAGCATAGATCCCTAATTCTTTGGCTTCGCAGAAGATCCGGTCGAGGAGCTCTGGCTCCAGTTGATCATGTTTTCTGTATTCTCCTGCCCAACAGCCAATACATTTGAGGTTACAGGCGCTCGTAGGGTCAATCAGGAAAGTAAAAGGAACATGGATGCCTTCTTCCTGTTCAACCTGAATCTGACGCGGTCTCCCAAGAAGAATGGCATTGAGGATGGTGTTGCAGACCAGTTTCTTGCGGACCCCATGGTCGATCTCCGAAAACAGCCTGTTCAAGTATTCTCTCATTACTGGGTCATTTTTATAAACCTGTTGGACATTTTGAACTGATTCCTTGTGCCCAGGAGCCCGGGCAATAAGCTCAATCAGGTGGAGAAAACGGGGAATGTTGGTTTCTGGATTGCCTTCAATATAACTCAAGACCTGCTCAATCAGCTTTTCACCCAGGATCTTTTTGGCATAATCAAGATTCAGGCGCTTAGATATCACTTTCACCCCCGCAGACCAAAAACCAAAAAATTTTAAAGAGAGATGCTTTTTAGCCAACATCTTCAAAATAGTTCTTCAATTGCGACTTCCTCTCTATGCTCCAAAACAGATGGTTAGTTGCTTTCGTAGAATCTCTTCCAAGGCGCTCGGCGGTACTTTTCATAATCGGCAAGTGCCTTTTTTAGTGCAATTACCGCCAATTTCGCGCAATGTTCGTATTGTTTAGGTAACCCTCCCAACTCTTTAATAACGTCTACCGGCTCTAGACTTAATGCTTCCCTTATTCCCTTTCCTCGTACCATTTCCGTAACCATATTCCCGCAGGCTACCGTTCCGATGCAGATATCGCTGAGAAAAGATGCCTGCTGAATAAAGCCGTCTTTAACCTTTAAGAATATTCGTATAGAATCTCCACATGGACCGGTATACCAGCCAGAATCGCCGTTGCATTCATTTTTTATCCATTTCTTTCAGGTTTCTTGGATGCAACCAGTTTTCGATCACCTGCTCTGAATAGCCAGTTTTCCGCAACTGTTCCTTTACTTCCTCTGTCTCCTTCTCGAAACTCATCTTCACCTGTCTCCCTTGAAATGAAATAAAGCCTATTCTGAGCCTGCCAGCGTGTAATAATTTTGCCTTTCCACGACGAGTGTAGTTGCCTTACCGGATGCGGTCAGTGCTTCGAGGTGTTGATCGCTTCTGTTATATGGATACCAAGACCTCCTGCAATATCTTCGGCTGTGCACGGACGCCTGCTCAGCAATGCCAGGATATCTGCCTCATTAGCTTCATAGGACGCAAAAATGTGAACTTTATCCTCCTTGTTCTCGCTGATGATGTCCACCTCTCCAGGGATGAACTCCTTCAGGGCGTACATTCGCTCCGGAGGGATTGGAAGGGCAAACTCCTCCGCAGGTGGCCGGGACACTGTGTTAAGCTGAACCCGAGCGGGGCCGATTTTCTTTATAAGAGCAGCGATTTTCTTCATCTCGGAAGGGATTCCCGTGACTCCGGCAAGCAGAAAGACCTCCAACCAGACCTCTCCCGAAAAGCGTTTGGTGAATTCGGCGAGGCCATTAACCATGTACTCAAACGAGATATCCTTATGCGGACGGTTAACGCATTGAAACAGATACTCATCTCCAGCGTCCAGGGAGGGAAGAACGAGGTCGGCAGCCATCAAGGCCTCTTGAACTTCTTTCATCCAGAGTAGCGAGCCATTGGTGAGAACAGCCAAAGGAACATCCGTCAGGCTTTTGATCTTGTCAATCAGTTCTCCGATGCAGGTATTCAGCGTCGGCTCCCCAGACCCTGCCAAGCTGATGTAGTCAGGAATATCTCCGGTGGCCAGCTTCCGTTCTAATTCCGACAGAACCGCATCGACTGCAACATATTCCTTTCGCTTGATAGTCTTGTCCGTGGTACGCCCCAGCTGGCAATACACACAATCGTAGGTGCAGGTCTTGAACGGCACCAGATCAATCCCCAGCGATCGGCCTAAACGCCGTGAGAGAACAGGACCATAGATGTGTTTAAAGCCGACTGCTTTCATGATTCATGATTCTCCTTCGCACGATGGTTTGCCGCAGCGCTCGGCTCGACCGCAGCAGGTTCTCCCGATTTGTTCCAGTGAACATCCGCCCCCGCCATGACCGGATCGGTCATGGCGGGACCCCTTGAATATAAAACCGGCACCGCCGCTGACCAATCTGCGTACCTTCCCCCGGCATTCCGGGCATTCCGTGATCGGTGCTTCTGTCACGGCCTGCCACCGCTCAAACCGGATGCCGCATTTCTCGCATTCATATTCATATGTTGGCATAAGGCGCCACCCTTCTAATTCTAAAAAATTGGCTTCCTTACTTTAATCAAAAATGCCAGTTAGAAAATATGCTGCAATGAGGCAAAGAAAGAGACACGTGCAGCTCTCCGCACGTGCCTGTGCTACATATCACTCTTCTCCTGGTTTACCTAGCTCCTTCAGGCGCTTTTCGATGCTCTTGAGACCTTCCTTTAGGATTTCTGCTTGACTCTTCAAGAATGCTGCTTCCTGCTCGGGACTAGCCGTATAAAAGGGGCGCCGGTAAAAAGGAAGCCCATTGCCAGTTCCAACCACGTCCAAATCCCCATCCCCTACCGAATCCGTAGGGGTTCATGAAACCGGGGACGGGAAATCTGGCACAGTATCCGGCCGCCCTTCCTGTCATCGGGCCAAGACCCATAGGACCAGTTCCGTCTCCTCTAGGCATATATTACACCCCCTTGCAATTACAAGATTACAGGATAAAAATTAACCCATGGCCATGGCCGGTATAGAGGCGCTACCCAGCCAGGATAGCCAAAACGTGCCCAGCCGGGCAGGCCGGTTGCGTAATACATCCATCTCCGACCCCAACCACGGCCAAAACCAAACCTTCTGCCGAAGCCCCACCACGGCATATGTTTGCGCCTCCCTCCCAGGAATCGTTATGGGCATATGCCCATTTATAATGTAGCCGTTGTTTTGGACATAGGTCAAGTCCGATTTTGCGTGTAAAATTCCCCGGTAAGATTTGTTACCTGTAAGCATCTCACTAAGCTCCCTCTAGCTCCATCTTTCTTAGCCGTATTATCTCGCCTTTCGTGATATTCTCCATTCGATAAAGACGCTGAGTGATCCCCGCTTTTTGGCAGAAACGAACGGAAGAAATCAGGAGAAAGAGGGAGAAAAATGAGGATTCCCCCGCGAATTTTACTCTAGACCACACTTCCAGAAACGGGGGGATCCTCAGTGAAACCAAACAGCTTTGTCAGATTCTTTATATCATGTTGGCATGATAAAAGCGCGAGCGCCTCGAATACAGGGATCAAAGGGCGGACAAGACCGAAGGGGTGCGGCGGGGCAGCCGGGTCGAGCCATGGGACTCAGAGCCCGTTATCATGTTTGGCTGCCCTACGACCCGCCCAGGTGGGAAAAGGTGTTTTAAGCCCGGATAGGTGAGTGTCGCACGGCCTTGGCCGCACCCGTGATCCCCAAGGAGGTGTGTTTATGCGCTGCATTGTCCTGGACGTGCACCAGCGCTATTGCGAGGGAGCCGAGCTGCTGCCCGGCGGAAAGATAAGGCGCTTCCGTGTGGCCACTACCCGCTGTGGGTTACCGCGGCATTCGCCAGGCAGCTCGGCCCTGACGCGCGCCTGGTGATGAAAGCCACGGGAAACGCCTCGTGGATTTACGATCTGGTTTCGCCGCACGTGGGCCAAGTCCTGCTTGCCAACCCCCTGCGCTTTGATGCGCCATCGCCGAGGCGCGCATCAAAACCGACCGGCTGACTGCAGGAAACCCTGGTTCGCCTTTTGGGTGCCGATTTCATCCCCGAGGTCTGGGTGCCAACTCCCGAGCAGCGCCAGCTGCGAGTACTGCTCCAGTACCGCACCCGCCTGATGCAGCTCAAGACCCGCTTGAAGAACATCGTTCATGCGGTGCTAGCACGCAACGGCTACCAAAGTCCAGCAAGCGACCTCTTCGGTCGAAAGGGCCGGAGGTTCCTCGAGACCTTGACCCTGCCTCAAGGGGAAACGAAACATTTTTCCAGTCGGCCCTCGGGCTCATCGATGCCCTGGACAAGGAGCTCAGGGCCCTGGAGGGGGAACTCTGCGCCCAAGCTAGGACCATACCGGAGCCCGGCTCTTGCTCGGCGTCCCGGGGCTGAATGTGGTGAGCATCATGACCATCCTGGCCGAAATTGGGGATGTGCGGCGCTTTTCCTCCCCGAAGAAGCTGGCCAGCTACGCGATCTAGTACCGCAGGTATATGCCTCCGGAAAGCGGCGCTACACCGGCCACATCACCAGGGCCGGCCGCAGCGTCTTGCGCTGGATCCTGGTCTAGATTCGCCCACGGGGCCGTGCGGGTGCCCGGTCCCCTGCAGGCGTTTTTCAGCCGCCTTGGACTCGCAAGGGCTACAAGGTGGCCATCGTGGCAGTGGCCAGGAAGCTGCTGACCCTCATCTGGACTCTCCTGACTCGGGGTGAGCCGTACCGGACCGCCGACCCTCTCCGGACGCAGGCCAAGGAGCGGCGGATGGAGCGGCGCGCAGCACCTTATCCGGTGGCGCAAGCGTCCGATTTGGCGCGTGAGGTGAGGCGGTTGGTCCTAGATGCGCTACCATTGCCTGTAGCGGCAGAAGAACGCGCTTGCGCTTTTTCATAGGTGGCTCGGTAGATTCCACAAGACCCAAATCAAAACAATAGCCCTCCTAGTCTTTGCTTTGATGCGCGTCCAGAGGCTGGGAGTCGCCCCTTTGGGCAGGGCGCTGCCTTCAAGAACAGCAGAGAAGCAACCGTTTCTTGGGAAACGAACGCATCCCACTGGAGCAGCTTGCAAAGGTGCTCGCCCGAACGATAATCGGCCCGAGGAAGCTCGCTCTTGTGGCACTAGACTGGACCGATCTTCGTGACGGAAAGCACCAAGCACTTGTAGCTGGAATTATCACCAAGGGAAGAGCGCTACCTGTTTTCTGGCGTGTTGTCCCAAAGGCAAAGCTCACCCTGAACCAGAATAGAATCGAGGAAAACTTCGTCTCTGCTTTAAGGAAAATCCTCCCCCGGGACTGCAAGGTGGTCATCCTTGCCGACCGGGGCTTTGCCAGGGTGACGTTCTTCCAGCACCTGGAGAGACTCAAGTTTAAGTTCGTGGTTCGGACCCAGACAAAGGTGTGGGTGGAATCTGAAAGCTTCAAAGGGACACTGGGGACCTTGAAGATCCCCCGGGGCACAAAAAGAGACCTGGGGATTACAAGATACCACAAAGCAGCAAAATGGCCAGTCCGGATTGTCGTCTGTTTTGATGTAAAACAAAAAGAACCCTGGCTCCTGGCGACAAATGTGAAGGACGAGCCTCTTTCCAAAATTGTCGCCTGGTATGGATGCCGCATGGAAGTAGATGAGTTTTTCAAGGACCTCAAGAATGAGCGTAATGGCTTTAAGCTGCGGGGCCTTGAGCTCTCTTCGCCGGGGCGTTACAACCGTCTTCTTCTCCTCGGCCTATGCCTATTTTCTTCTCACAGTAATCGGCCTCTGGGCCGAGAAAGAAGGGCTCCACTGAAGGCTTATGGCGAACACTAAAAAAGAGGTGCACCCTTGCTTCTTTCCGGGTAGGCTTCTATATCTTCTGTTTCTGGAAACGAAAGTTTTGGGGGAAACTACCCTCTTTAAAGTCCTTAGTTTTCAGGCACGTGGCGGATCTCTTAGGCGGGACGGGCTAAAAAAGCGGGGATAGCTCAGATAAAGACGACGTTGAATATCTGGAGGGTCTGAAAGGGATCGTACTTGCCCATTCCTGTCCCTCCCGTTTCGTCTCAAGCACAAGCTTTTCTGGGGCCACGCTTAGAACCTGAGTCCTCGGGGACCCGGGTCCTCCAGCCTGCATGTACCACACAGACTCTCAAATACAGCTCTTACGTCATCTCCAGAGATGTTCATCCTCAAAGCTGGCTTCATGAACCGAATGATTTCTTCGGCTTTTTCCCATGCTTCCTCGAAAAGGGCGGAAACATACAGCCTGTCCTCGAGCGCGCAACTGCCATAAACCTGTTGCAGTTAACTAGAGTTTTGGCCTTGGGTTCCTTTGCACGGAAACCGCATTCTGGTTTTTCTCGGTTGCAACACCGGAACGCCTTTCGACTTCTCGCAGAAAGGCGTCAAAGAGAACGGGCGCCCTTTCCGCCAATCCGGAATCCAAGATTTTCAGCCCGGAAGCTTCCCGGGAAAAGCCCTTTTGCAGCCTCTCCCATCTGCGCTTTATGCTCCCGAGCCTGGGCACAAGCAGGGAAGCATGTTTCAACAGGTGCTCTTTTCTCTCTTTGTACACTACTGCAACGTCTACTACATCTCTCACCTTGAGAGTTTCCGCCCTGTAGAAAAGCTTTTTCATGACGATTTCTTCGGGGGTCTCGACCCAAACACTTCTCCCGGCAATCTCCCTGATTTCGCAGCAGTCCCGCGTCAGGCGGGGGGCAATGATGAAGTCCACTTCCCCTTCGGGAAATTTCAGCTTGAGAAAGCTGGAGCCTTCGGTATAATCGTCAGTCATACTCGAAACGGCTCTGTTCAGGCGTGGCGTAAGAAGCGTGAGGTACTGAGCGTCAGTCAGAAAAATGTCAACGTCTTTGCTTTCCCTGTGCTGGAAGCGGAAAGCAAGGGCAGTGCCGCCCCCAAACGCCCATTCGCTTTCGGGAATACCCGAAACATCGAGAACGCGGAGCGCCTTCCTGAACAGGTCATCCCACATCCGCCAGCATCTCCTCCAGTTCCGGGTTGGGGTAGAGCTCTTTGACGAAAGTTTCGTAGTATCTCAGGAGCGCTCCATCCGAAATCTGGTATCGCATCGTAAATCTCGCGATATCCTGCAGGGGGACGTCGGTGAAAAAGTTGAAGATCTGGACAATGTACTTTTCGTCAAACTCCGTGTTTTTCAGCATCCGGGCAAGCTCTTCCTCTTTCAGGTAGTTAATTGTTTGGGCGTTGATAGTAGTCTCAATCACTTTCGCACCTTCCTCACAGCCTGAATACCTTCTTTATCTTTCCGGTTATTCTTTTTACGGGATTACTCTGTTCTGCTGTAGGCCTTTCCCCCAGCATCATCCGGTCTCTCCAAGCATTCGCTCCCTCGAAGGTTTTGAAGCGGTAGACTCCTTACATTCATTCTAATTGAACCGGGGCGCCCAGTCAAACAAAGGGTCGTTGGAGATGCTGTCAAGTAAAAGTAGGTTGTTCCCCGTAACCCCCAAGGCGACCCAGCCAGATTAGATTTTTTAAACCGAAGCATGAACCATGAAGATTAAAAACCCTGGTTGTACCCATGGATGGTCTGACGAAGCATGCCCACCAGGGAAACGCGTCCTTCAGTGCGGCACATCTGCCGCTTCTCCTGTTATGCCTTGCATAGAGGACCTGCTTTCCGCAGCAATGGATGCCCAAAGGGAACATCCAGGGGCTGCCGGAAATGTGCCTCAGAAAAGCCAGTCTAAAGTGAGCCGGCTGATCAAAAGGGCCAGCTCCCGGGTTCTCTGGTCGGGTCCATAGGCTGCCGGGAGAGATGCCCGGAGCCAGTCCGCGGGATCTTTTTTGCCCAGGCCGTCCGTTTGTCTCCTGGCCCAGTAGCTGTTTTGAACGGGCACCGGCTCTTTTCCCGGGGAGAGAGGCGGCCCGGGGAGGTTGAGCATTCTGCTAAGATCACCGCGTCTATGCGCAGCGGATGTGGGCGAGGTGATCTGCTCCGCTTACCGACCAGGAGGCCCCCAGGTGTTTGAAGCGCCGGGCAATGGTGTGCCCGACGTTTGGTTCGATCACTCCCAGGCCCCGGGCCGGGGAAGGACAGGGAAGGGCGCGCTCCCGCCAGTCGGTGATTCCCTCCCAGACGCTGTTGATGAGGCTCTGAAAGGCTTTTAGTTTTTCTTTTCTGGCTTCATTGGGTTCTGTGATGATCAGTGTTCCATCTCGCCGGCGAGTACACTTTTAATCAGGGTACGCGCCTTCTTTTCCTGCAGCCAGGGGCTTTCTTTCAGATGGCCGCCGGCTGTCTGGAGGGAGGGGGCAGTGTTCATCAGAAGAAACCTCCTTTGTGGTTTTGGCTGGATTGCAATGGAGGTTTTCTTCTTTTCTCAAGGGGAAAATCCCTCTTTTTCCCCTGGAATTATCTCCCTGGAATTGCTTGGTGGTTACCTACACTTATTTTACAGCTACGGAGTTGAAATCAGGATTTTGGTTCTCACTTTTTTTCTGTTATTATTGCCGGCAGTTGCCTACGGACAAGATTTGACAGTATATGTCAACAATAAGCCAGTTGACTTCCCTGACCAAAAACCGTTTATTGATGATAATAACAGAACTTTGGTTCCTGTTAGATTTGTAACTGAGGCTTTAGGTGCAGATGTAATATGGGATGATAAAACTCAAACAGTATTAATTAAAAAGGGAGACAAGGAAATCTCCTTAACTATTAATGAAAAGAAAATAACTATAAACGGCAAGGAGAAATATATGGATACCAGCCCTATTATTACAGATAATAATAGAACAATGGTGCCAGTAAGATTTATTTCCGAGAGTTTGGGTGAATTGGTTGGTTGGGATAGGAAGACCAATTCAGTCTATATTGGTGAAGGTGCAGAAAAGTTTATAGGGAGTGAAGTTACTGATAAGACTTTAGGGAAATGGAAAATATTCTATCCTTTTCTTAATAAGAGGGGTTACTATTCATTGGATGAGATAGCCTATGGTAATGGTGTCTTTGTGTTAATCGCAAACTGGAGCCCTGATCTAGGTTCCAATGGTATAAAATATATACTTCATCTGATGGAATGTCATGGAATTTTGCCATGAAGACGGCAGAAGGGATATATAATCTGGAATTTATTAGGAATTTATTAATGGTCAATTCATAGCCTTGGGTCAAAATAAGACTATATGGACATCACCTGACGGAGTAACATGGACGAAGAGAGATATTATTATAACTGGCGCAGACAGATATGTATTTAGCAAAGACCATCAGGATGAAGTGGAGTTCGCTGATTTTGCTTATGATGGAAAAAGATATATCGCAGTTGGGAGCGTCGATTATGCTCCATTGATATGTATTTCAAAAGATGCTCTAACATGGGAAGTGATAGATATAAAACATGTGGTTACAGGTGTACCAATTGACGAATCGGCCCCAAAAAATTGGTATTGGTTTACGCCTTTTTCAGGGATCGGTAACGTTATTTTTGAAAATAACCGCTTTATAGCAACAAGTTCATACCAATTTTTTGTATCAGAGGATGGGGAAAATTGGACATTAACCAAAGAACTGCCTATGGTACATGTATAATGAATCCTGAGTTTATCAGATGACCTTACTCAAACCCGCATGAAACCTGAAAAAGTTTTTTAAAAAGCGCGCATTTTGCCACTACTTTACTTAATCCTGGAAATCGTCAGCAGCAATCACATTGTTCGGTTGTTTCATGCGCAGCAGGCGCAGTATCTTATTGCTCAAATCAACTCCTTTGGTTTTAATGTAGTAACCCCTGCCGTCAATCTCGACTTTGGCGAAGTTCATGGAATTGATCGCCTCCCGGATCTTTTCCGGAGAAGCCTTGATTCCGGCATTTTGAAGCCTGAGCTCCAGGGTGCGGGCAAGGAGGAAGGCCAGGAAGCAAACTACAAAGTGCCCTTTGATCCGCGGCTCCGTCCAGTGGAAGACCGGCTGCACCTCGAGGGTGGACTTCATGATGCGGAAGGACTCTTCGATCTTCCAGAGGTTGTGGTAGGCGCTCAAAACCTCTTCCGCGCTCAGGTTTTTCTCACTGGTCTGGATGCCGTAGTAACCGTCGAACTGCTCGTCCCGTTTAATGGCTTCCTCATCCAGAACCCAGTCGGAGTCTGCGCCGATTTCTTTGAGAAATCTCTTGCCGCCCCGCTTGTTGCTGGATTTGATCCGCGATTTGTCGGCAAGCAGGGTTTTGGCCTTTTCGATCAGTCTTTCCCGGTCTGCCCTGTCTTTCCGGGCCCTTTTTTCGGAATAGGTGATGATCAGGTTCTCTTCCAGGTTGTAAACTTGGCCGTCTTCGTCTTTAAAGCTGTTGGTGTAGTCGATGATTTTGTAGCGTATCCTGTCTTCCGGATCCGTTGAGTCAGAGGATATGATCTCCTGATAGCCTTCAGGTGAGAAGATCTCCTTTTGCACGCTTTTCTTCATTCTTTTCAAGCGGGAGGCAAAGATGTAGCTGTAGCCTTTGTCCAGGATTTTTTTGAGGTTGAGCCTGCTGTTGATACCTCTGTCGGCGACGATGATCACCTTGCGGATGTGGAACCTCTCTTGCAGCTTTTCCAGGGCTTTCTCCAGGGTATTGCCGTCAAAGGTGTTCCCCGGAAAGAGGTCGTAGCCGATGGGTCTCCCTTCGCAGTCGAGCAAAAGTCCCATCACTACCTGCACTTCGTTGAACTTGCCGTTCTTGCTGAAGCCGAAGTCCCGCAGACTGTCAGGCTTGACGCTCTCAAAGGAGAAGGTGGTGACATCGTACAGAACCACGTCCACCTGCATGTTGAAGAGGTTCCTGTTCTTATAAAAGAGCATCTCTTCCAGTCTCTCTTTGTTTTCGCAAAGGAGATCCAGGGAGCGGTAGAGGTGGTTTAAGGATAGCTCCGGCATGTTCACGTACCTCTGCTGGTTGTTGAAGGTGCTCAGCTTGCTCATGGGGTCCAACAGGTGCTGAACGGCCATCAGGAAGCAGGCATCGTTCAGGCTGAACTGGACCTTGGTGCCTGCCGTAAGGGACGGCAGGAATTCGTGCAAATTAAACTCCTTCCATATTTTTTGGTAGACGAGGTAACCCCAGTTTAAGATCTCGGCCTCTGATGCGTTGCTCAGGTCAAGTGTTTGCTTTTGCTTTGCTTTGGAGAGTACCTGCAGGCGCAGGGCGAGGCGCTGGATGCTGGGATTGTTCTCGATCATGTCGAGCCTGCCCAGGTTGAGCAGGACTTCGTGTTTGGTGCTGCCGTTTTCCCGGTAGGACCTGACCAGCTGGACATATTGGTAGTTGTTTGATTTAGTAATCTTCAGGAACATGCCTGTATTATACCATGTCATGGGGCTTATTGCAAGTATCGTCAGCATTTATTAAAAAAAGTTTGCCACTACACTTTTTGCAGATTTTCATATCGGCATCGCCAGAAATGCCGTTGAAGCCATTTTTCACTTTTGAAAGCGGCAAATTTGGAGGGCAACTGATAAACTCAGGACTACTGTTACCTTCACCGTTCAGGACTTTCACCTATAGACAGCGCCCATGCCGGCGCACAATAAAGGGCGCCATGCGGCGCCCCCTTTAGCATCTGTCAACCGCTGCCCATAAACATGGAACCAGAACACGAACCGTTCCCTGCTTCAATCCTGAGGACATGTATGGGGCGGTTCGGTTATGGCAGGTGGGTCCGCCTTATAGTCAGATCCGGGAAAATCGGTTTCGATGATCATCAACTGCCCGCCCGGATAGACACCATTATTGGTGACCTTGTAATCATCATGATTATGGGCGATGTAAAACTGCGGGAAGAAAAAGTTGTCCGCCGCAGCCGAACCATAGTTCCAGGCGGCCCAGTTATACGGAGATATAAAAGAGCCGCGCCCCAGCCCTGTTTGCAAGATGATCTCCGTCCACAGATCTCTTGCGCCGGGGGAAGGCGGTATAAAGGTGCCGGCTTCTTTTGAGCGTTCTGTGGCGCTGGCAACCTGCTGTTTCAGCGACGGAAAACCCGCCTTGCCGCAGAAAATGTAATCAGCATAGGTGCTCCGCTTATCGTCGGCAGTGTAAAGGACGTCGTAGCTCTCGCCGGAACCGACAAGAGTAGTAAAATTCATTTCGTGAGCCGGATTATTCATATCAGCTACCCTTGGGTGGGTATCTTTCCCGACGATCAGGCCCATCCACCCGTGCGTATGGAAAGGTACGGGTTGATACCCCACGTTAATCAGGCGAAGCAGGAATTTATCTGGAGGCCGTATCTTATTCTGATGAAGGGTTTCGGCAGATTCGGCATCGTCTAGGTATTCATAATCCTCATGTTCGGAGTCCCCAAAGAAAGGCGTTTTTGAGTGCTTCTTTCTTCCTGTAGATACCCTGACATAAGCATCATAACCATCAGGGATGCTGTAGCCGAAATCGGGTACCAGGTTTTCCGGCAAGGTGGTTGGG
>NZ_JABUEX010000055.1:0-14549 GCF_013314835.1 Syntrophothermus sp. | reverse complement strand
TGGACTGTTTCGATTAAGAACTGGGGATTGATTCTATCCCAACTGATAATCCTGTTCAAGGAAAGAGTCGAGCCCTACCTATGATTTAGTTACTAAATGGGGTTTACACAAATAACTTGACAGACCCAATAGGCCTTGTTAAACACCCAATTGCAAAATCATCTGTGTTTATCAGCCCGGCACTCAGCTGACTGAAATTGTAACATGCCGGTAGGACCCTAAAACGCTAGCCGCTAATCAAAGACTTGAGCTGAGTGCCAGGTCTGTGTTCATCTGTGGCTACTAGACAAGGTGGGAATGGTGAAGAACTGTATAGTCGTTAAAGGAGCACGGGAACACAACTTAAAAAACATAGACGTTACTATTCCCCGGGACAAGCTGGTGGTGTTTACCGGGGTATCGGGGTCAGGCAAGTCATCGCTGGCTTTCGACACCATCTACGCCGAAGGACAAAGGCGGTACGTGGAATCCCTTTCAACCTACGCCAGGCAGTTTTTAGGACAGATGGAGAAACCGGATGTGGATTACATCGAAGGGCTTTCTCCTTCTATTTCTATTGATCAAAAGGCAGCCTCCAATAACCCCCGGTCCACGGTCGGAACCGTGACCGAGATCTACGACTACCTGAGGCTTTTGTTTGCCAGGGTAGGGAAACCCCATTGCCCTCATTGTCACCGTCCTATCCAGCGCCAGACGGTAGACCAGATAGTGGATGCGGTCTTGGCATTGCCGGAAAGAACCAGAATAAAGGTTTTGGCTCCCGTAGTTAAAGGCAAAAAGGGGGAGCACAACAAGCTCTTGTCAGACCTTTTTCGGAACGGCTTTGTGCGGGTAATAGTAGACGGCATCGAATATACTTCGGATGAAGAGATAAAACCGGATAAGAACCGGAAGCACGATATCCAGGCAGTGATCGACAGGCTGGTGGTAAGGGAAGGGGTCAGGAGCAGGCTGGCGGAAGCCATCGAACTGGCTTTCGAATTAGCCAACGGGACGGCAGTGGTTCAGGTCCTGGGAGATGAGGGCGAAGAGGAGCTGTGGTTCAGCCGTGAATTTGCCTGCCCGGACTGCGGGTTCAGCCTGCCCGAGATAAGCCCCCGCTTCTTTTCGTTCAACAGCCCATACGGAGCCTGCCCGGAGTGTGACGGGCTTGGGTTCAAGCAGGAGATCGACCCGGCACTGGTTCTGGATGGGGAGAAAAGGCTTCTGGAGGGCGCGGTTAAACCGTGGGGCAACAACCTGTGGACCTACTATAACGTAGTGCTCCGGGCGGTAGCGGATAAATACCGTATACCCCTAGACCGCCCGGTCAAGGAACTGTCACCAGAGCAAGTAAACTTGATACTGTACGGCAACGGGCCGGAGAGGATTCCCGTCAGGTACACCAACAGCTATGGAGAAACCGAGGTATTCAGGGCTAGTTTTGAAGGGGTTATCAACAACCTCTATCGCCGCTACCAGGAGACTGCCTCTGATGCGACGAGAGAGGAGATCGCCCGCTACATGACTTCCAGCCCGTGTCCCCGGTGCGGGGGAACCAGGCTCAAGGAAGAGGTTAGGTGGGTGCTTCTGGGGGACAAATCTATCGCCGATGTTTCCAGCCTGTCGGTGGCTCAGGCTCAGGAGTTCTTTGATGGCTTGAGACTTTCGCCGCGTGAAGAGCATATTGCCCGCCAGGTGATAAAAGAGATAAAGGGGCGCCTATCCTTTTTAGTCAACGTGGGGCTCGAATACCTGACACTGGACCGGGCGGCAGGTAGCCTTTCCGGAGGGGAAGCCCAACGTATCCGCTTGGCCACGCAGGTCGGATCGGGACTGGTGGGGGTTCTTTATGTTTTGGACGAGCCCAGCGTGGGCTTACACCCCCGGGACAACGCCCGATTGCTGGCGACCCTGGAAAACCTGCGGGATTTGGGCAACACCGTTATCGTGGTGGAGCATGATGAAGACACCATAAGGGCGGCGGACTGGGTAGTGGACATAGGGCCTGGGGCTGGCATCCACGGCGGGAGGGTTGTGGCTGAGGGCGCCGTGGCTGAGATCATGGAAAATTCCGACTCTGTGACCGGGCAGTACTTAGCGGGGGTGCGCCGAATCGAGGTTCCGACCCGGCGAAGACCCGGCTGCGGCAAGTTCTTGACTGTGAAAGGAGCCCGCCAGCACAACCTTAAAAACCTGGACGTGAGTATACCTTTGGGGACATTTACCTGTGTGACCGGGGTTTCCGGCTCGGGTAAGAGTACCTTGATCGAAGAAATCCTGTACCGGCGCCTGATGCAGGTGCTTTACCGGAGCAGGGAAAAACCGGGAGAACACGATGAGATCCTGGGCACCGAGCATATCGATAAAGTGGTGAATATCGACCAGTCGCCGATCGGCCGAACGCCCCGGTCGAACCCGACTACTTACACCGGGGCTTTTGACGGCATTAGAGAGCTTTTTGCCAATACTCCGGAGGCACGTATGCGCGGGTACAAGCCGGGACGCTTCAGTTTTAACGTGAGAGGAGGCAGGTGCGAGGCCTGTTCCGGTGATGGTATTATAAAAATCGAGATGCACTTCTTGCCGGATGTGTACGTGCCTTGCGAGGTTTGCAAAGGTAAACGGTACAACCGGGAGACCCTGGAAGTAAAGTACAGGGGCAGAAGTATCGCAGATGTGTTGAACATGACTGTAGATGAGGCGGTAGAGTTTTTTGCCCATGTGCCCAAAGTCTACCGCAAGCTCAGGGTATTGTCTGATGTAGGGTTGGGGTATATCACCCTGGGACAGCCGGCCCCTACCCTTTCGGGAGGGGAGGCACAGCGGGTAAAGCTGGCTACCGAACTGTCCCGTCGCTCGACCGGAAAGACCGTATACATCCTGGACGAGCCAACTACAGGCCTCCACAAAGAGGATGTCAAGCATCTCTTGCAAGTCCTGAACCAGTTGGTGGACGCCGGGAATACGGTTATAGTCATCGAGCACAACCTAGATGTTATAAAGTCAGCCGACTACATAATAGACCTGGGGCCAGAAGGCGGGGAACGCGGTGGAGAGATTGTGGCTTTGGGCACGCCTGAGGAAGTTGCCCGCAACCCCCGCTCCTATACGGGACAGTTCTTGAGAAGGGAACTAAGAATTGAGAATTAAGAATTAAGAATTAAGAATTAAGAATTAAGAATTAAGAATTAGATTTCTTCTCTGTTCCCGATGGACCATCATTCTTCATTCTTAATTCTAAATTCTTCATTTACCTTTCTGGTGGTGTTGAAGTGAAGGAAAGGCTGGGTAAAGTGCCGCAAAAACCCGGGGTGTACCTCTTTAAAGATGAGCGGGGGCAGGTCATTTACGTGGGCAAGGCCAAGGCCTTGAGAAACCGGCTGCGCT
Organism: Syntrophothermus sp.; assembly: GCF_013314835.1. Lineage (NCBI taxonomy): Bacteria > Bacillati > Bacillota > Clostridia > Eubacteriales > Syntrophomonadaceae > Syntrophothermus > Syntrophothermus sp. Next base: position 11,180 of record NZ_JABUEX010000055.1, on the reverse strand, counting down.
CGTATTTCCAGTCGCCTTCGCAGTTTCTGCCCAAGGTGAGGGCGATGATGGCCAAGGTTAGGGATTTCGATTACGTCGTGACTGCCAACGAAGTAGAGGCCTTGATTCTCGAGAGCAACCTCATCAAATCTTACCAACCCCGGTATAACATAATGCTGCGCGATGACAAGAGCTACCCTTACCTGAAGGTGACCATGGCTGAAGAGTACCCGCGCTTGGTTATCGCCCGGGAAAAAAAGGACGGGGTATCCCGGTATTTCGGACCGTACAGCGATGTAGGGGCCCTGCGACAAACCATCCGCCTTCTGACCGGCATTTTCCCGGTACGCACCTGCCGCACGCTGAGGCTGGGAAGACGCCCCTGCCTGAAACGAGACATAGGTCGTTGTCTGGCTCCCTGCACCGGGGAAATAAGCCGGGAGGAGTATATGCGGGTAGTGGCCGACGTGTGCCGTTTCTTGGAAGGGGACCACGCCGGTCTTTTAGCGGGGCTGGAGGAAGAGATGAGGGAAGCTGCCGACAAGCTAGAGTTTGAAAAAGCGGCCCGCTTGCGGGATACCATAAGAGCCGTGGAAAAAGTCTCGGAAAAACAGAAGGTTGTTTTGGAAAACCCCTGGGAACTCGATGTAATGGCTTTTGCCCCGGTAAACCGAGAGATGCTGGGCTTGGTATTCAAAGTGAGGGCTGGACGAGTGGTGGGCAAAGAGACTTTCGAGTTAAGGACGGTCATGGGGGAAGGACTAAAAGAAATAGTAGCTTATTTTATTCAAAGGTATTACAGCGAGAGCCCGGACCTGCCCCGCGAGATACTGATCCCAGTTGAACCCGAAGGCCGGGAAGTATTGGAGACCTGGCTTTCCGAAATGAAAAAAGCAAGGGTGACTATCAAAGTGCCGCACCGGGGAACCAAGCGACAGTTAATGGTGATGGCCGAAGAAAACGCTCGGTTGTTGGCCGAAGAAAAAGAAAGGGCTGGCGAGGCACTTGGTGCTTTGGTGGCTTTAGCCCAGGTGCTTTCACTGGAGACAGTACCCTCCCGTATTGAATGCTATGATGTTTCTCACTTGTCCGGAGAGGGCACGGTAGGTTCTATGGCGGTTTTAACTGAAGGAAAGAAGGATAAATCTGCCTATCGCAGGTTTAATCTGGGGAAGGATATCAATGACGACTACCAGGCTCTGAGTGAGATACTGCGCCGGCGGCTAACGCGGGGGCAAGAAGGAGACCCGGCGTTTTTGCCGATGCCTGATCTGGTGGTCATAGACGGGGGGCTGGGACAGGTCAACGTGGCCCAGCGGGCGATGCAGGAGATGGGAATAACGGTTCCGGTGGTCGGCCTGGCCAAGAAAAACGAAGAAATATACTTTCCTAGTCAGCGGGAGCCGTTGAGGCTTCCGAGAAGGCACCAGGCTCTACACCTGCTACAGAGCCTCCGCGACGAAGCCCACCGGTTTGCGGTTACGTACCAGCGGACACGGCGCAGCCATAACATCAAACAGTCAGAACTCGATAGAATCGCAGGCATAGGGGAAAAACGAAAAATGGCGCTCCTCCAGGCCTTCGGTTCAGTTGACGCCATCAAAAACGCTACCCCGGAAGAACTCAGCCGGGTAAAAGGTATGAACCGATCCGCAGCCAAACGGGTTTTCACGTTTTTTAACTCAAAGAGTGGTGAGGACTAGTTGCCTGAGTAGGTAAAGTAAGATTAGCCTTAGCATACTGGCTAGTTGTTCCAATGTTTATGGTACAATGTAATTAAAGCAGCAATGCCGATGTTAACCGCAGTTGATCCGTGACTATGTGTGGGCAAAGCTTAAACTGGAACGGAGGTGATAACATGCGGGGCTGGGTGGTTAGGTGGTTGGCTAACATCATCGCCATCATCATTACGGCAGCGATCGTGCCTGGTTTCGAAGTGACGGTTACAGGCGCTATTATTGGTTCGGTTTTTTTAGGTATCGTCAACGCGATTATTCGCCCGGTTATCATAGTATTGACTTTACCGATCAACATCCTTACTCTCGGTTTGTTTACCCTGGTTATCAACGGGCTCATGCTCTGGTTGACTGCCAGCGTAATCAAAGGATTTGATGTTTCTGGTTTTTGGGCTGCAGTTCTCAGTGCCCTTATCATCTCGGTAGTCAGCGCTGTGCTCAGCTGGGTGGTAAAAGACCAGCATGAACAATAAGATCCGAGCGCGGGAGTGAAGGAGCTCATGACCATCAGATTGGTAGCTTTGGACCTGGATGATACCCTTCTCGATTCACATCTGGCGATATCCCGCGAGTGCCAGCAAGCCATCGAAGAGGTTAACCAAAAAGGTGTAAAGGTGACACTAGCTACGGGCCGGATGTTTAAGTCGGCCCTGCCTTATGCTCAGCAGCTTAACATGAACGTGCCCTTGATAACTTACCAGGGAGCTTGGGTGAAAAACTCTTTTTCCGGAGAAACTATCTACTACAAACCGGTTCCCCCTGAGTATGGTTTACTCTTTCTAGAGCGAGTTCGTTCCCTGTCCTGTCATTACCAGACTTATCTAGGAGATGAACTTTACTTCGATAGACTTACTCCACAGGGATTAGCGTATGCGGAGATGGCAGGGGTAGAGCCGGTTATCGTAGACCGGTTAGAGACCGTTGTCGAACAAGGACCGCTGAAGATACTGGTAATCGAAGAAGACACGGATCGTCTTGACTGCTGGGAACGTGAACTTAGGGCAGAATTTGGTCACTGCCTTTACATTACCAGGTCAAAACCGCACTATTTAGAAGCCATGCACCCGGAAGCGACCAAAGCTCATGCCCTAGCGGCCTTGGCAGCCTACTGCGGGATAAGCAGGGAGGAGGTCATGGCGGTCGGCGACAGCTATAACGACTTGGACATGATCCGCTGGGCAGGACTGGGGGTAGCGGTAGCCAATGCACGCGAGCCTGTTCGGAAAGCCGCGGATTACGTAACTTGTTCCAACGACGAACACGGAGTGGCGGAAGCCCTCAGAAAATTTGTCTTGGAGAGGGAGGAGAGAGAAGGTGGCATCTAAAGTCTACTTCACCGATTTGCGGGCGACTGGCAACAAAGGCCTGCTGGACAAGCTAGAAAAACTGATGGAGAGAGCTGGTTTTGACACTCTCATAAGCCCGGGGGACCTGGTAGCCATAAAGATCCATTTCGGGGAAAAGGGTAACCTGGCTTACATACGGCCGCCCTACGTGAGACGGGTAGTAGATAGAGTAAAGGAACTGGGAGGCAAGCCTTTCATAACTGATGCCAACACGCTTTACCGGGGCAGCCGCAGTAACGCGGTGGACCACTTGGAAACGGCAATAATGAACGGTTTTGACTATGCGGTAGTTGGGGCTCCGCTCCTTATAGCTGACGGTCTTACCGGGCGCGATTACATAAAGGTTAAGGTGGAAGGGCGCCATTTTAAAGAAGTAAATATCGGGGCTGCAGCCTACCATGCCGATGCCATGATCGTCATGACCCACTTCAAATGTCATGAACTGACCGGGATCGGAGGAGCGATAAAAAACGTGGGCATGGGATTGGGGGCAAGAAGCGGCAAGCAGCAGATGCATTCCGACTTTCAACCCAAGGTAAAAGAAGACAAGTGCACCGGTTGCGGCCGCTGTGCTGAGTGGTGCCCGACCGGGGCCATCAGCATGGTGGAGAGAGGAGAAGGGGAAAAGCCCAGGGCAGTCATCGACTACGAGAAGTGCTATGGCTGTGGGGAATGCGTAATATCGTGCCTTTTTGGCTCAATCAACATAAGTTGGAAGACCACGCCCCAGGTTATTCAAGAGAAGATGGCGGAATATGCGCTGGGGGCGGTCAAAAACAAACAGGGCAAGACAGGTTACCTGTCGTTTGTCGTGAACGTCAGCCCCGAATGCGATTGTTACGGTTTTAATGATGTGCCGATTACCCGGGACGTTGGCATTTTTGCTTCGTTTGACCCGGTCGCTCTCGACTTAGCCTGTGCCGAAGCGGTAAACCGCTTACCGGGCGCAGCCGGATCCGTGCTCGAGGGGGTGGCCGAGGGAGTGGACAAGTTCTCAGCGGTGCATCCCGGAATCGACTGGAGGTACCAGTTGACTTACGGCCAGGAGATAGGGTTGGGGTCTATGGAATACCAGCTCGTAAAGGTGTGAGGTCGATGAAGGTCGCACCAAGGGAAAACGGCTCACCACTGAAGGCGCGTTCCTGGGTTGTAGGGGTGGATTTGGGCGGTACCAAGATCCTGGCGGGATTAGGCGATACCGAAGGCAATATCAGGGCGGAGCTTAAGGTCGCTACCAGAGCAGAAGAAGGCCCGGAAAAGGTAGTAGGCCGAATAGCGCAGGCGGTGTGCGAACTGCTTCAACGTACTGGGGTGAAGGAGAAAGAAATCGGAGCTATGGTAGTAGGGGCACCGGGTCCGTTGGACCCTTCGTCTGGTATCGTCTACCAGCCACCTAACCTTCCGGGATGGGACAGTTTTCCCCTAAAAGAGAGGTTGTCCGGTTATTTTCCGGACTTCCCAGTGATGATAGACAATGACGCTAACCTGGCAGCTTTGGGCGAGTATCGTTTCGGTTACCAGCAGGTTTTTGACAACCTGCTCTTTATGACTGTGGGGACCGGGATCGGCGGGGGAATCATTATGGACGGGCGAATTCATCATGGAGCCTGCGGGGCAGCGGGGGAATTCGGCCATATGGTGATACTGCCGGAAGACGGTCCCCTTTGCGGATGTGGAAGCCACGGCTGTCTGGAAACGCTGGCTTCGGGAACGGCTATAGCGCGGGAAGCCCGGGATATGGTAAGAGCCGGCAAAGGGGCTTTGCTGTGGGAACTGGCAGGCCACGATATGAAGCGCTTGACTGCCGAGGTGGTCGGGGAAGCGGCAAGAAAAGCAGACGAGACGGCTAGCGAGATCATTGCCCGTGCCGGACACTATCTGGGAATCGGATTGGCTAATCTGGTTAATATTTTCAACCCGGCCGCCATAGTTATAGGAGGAGGGGTTGTCTTCGGTTTGGGAGAGTCACTGCTGGTACCCGCCCGGGAGGAAATGAAGCGACGGGCTATGAAGCTTCAACGCGAGAAAGTGCAGGTATTGCAAGGTAAACTGGGTACTCGCGCCGGGCTGTTAGGGTGTTTCGCGCTGGCCGCCCAAAAATATCCAACCACAGATGAACACTGATGATAGCGGGATGAACACTGATTTTATTTAATTTAGACGCTGATTAACGCTGATTATTAATTCCTGGACATTAGGATAATTATCAAAGAAATTTGACTCCCTACGAAAAGGGCTATCCGCAGAATTTCAGCTTCCTGATGCTGTGGTTATTCTTTCTGGCAATACTCTATAGGGCCAAATAATTAAATTATGTATTTCAATCAAATAAAATCTGCGTTAATCTGCGTCTAATAACAAAATCAGTGTTAATCAGTGTCTAATCAGTGCAAATCAGTGGCTGAAATCAAGGAGGGATTTTGATGGCGGTAGAAATGGGACCGGAGATGATGTTCGAATTCCTTTACAACCTACCCGGACAGTTTGAAGGATGCCTTAAAATGGACTTTTCCAAGGTATCCGGACTCAAGAAGGAGTATGCCAACATTGTGGTGACAGGGCTGGGGGGCTCAGCCATAGGAGGCGATATTCTCAGGTGCTATTGCCAGAGCCGTTTGCGGATACCGATGGTAGTCAATCGCGACTACGTGTTGCCGCGGTTTGTGGGGCCGGATTCTTTAGTCCTGGCGGTCAGTTATTCCGGGAACACGGAAGAGACTCTGAGTGCTTACGAAGACGCCCGGGAAAAAGGTGCGAGTATAATCGCTTTTACGACTGGGGGTAAGCTGGCTGAGATGGCGGCTCTAGATAGTAACCCAGTGATCACGATACCCGGTGGCCTGGTGCCGAGGGCTGCAACCGGGTATCTTTTTGCTCCCCTGGTCCTGGTCTTGGAACGGCTGGGTCTCGTGTCCGGGGCCTCCGAAGACTTGAAGGAGACAGTAACCGTTTTGACACAATTGCGGGAAGAAATTGAGCCCGGACGTGAAGAAGATTCCAACCGAGCCAGGTTCATTGCCAGCCAGCTTTATCAGAGGATACCGGTTATCTGGGGGTGTTCGTCTACTTCGGAAGTGGCGGCCATGCGCTGGAAGGGCCAAATTAATGAGAATGCCAAGGCCCCAGCTTACTTCAACGTGTTTCCAGAGCTGAATCACAACGAGATAGTAGGTTTCGAGGTGCCCGAGGATTTGGTAAAAAAATTGGCGGTGATAATCCTGCGGGACCCAGATGACCACGGGCGGATAACGAAGCGGATTGAGATAACCAAAGATATTCTTCAGGGCAAGGTGAGCAGCGTGGCAGAGGTGGAGGCGCGGGGAAACAGTTTCCTAGCCAAGACCTACTCGCTTATCTATGTGGGAGATTACGCCAGTGTTTACCTGGCAGAGCTGTACGGAATTAATCCCACTCCAGTCCAGGTCATAGACTACCTGAAAGCAAGAATGGCAGAATAGGCAGAAAGTGAGAACAAGAATTTAAGAGAAAGAGCTAAGATTTAGGAATGTATAGACGGTACATCTGCTATAATGATTTATGAAGTAGGAGTTGGACGAGGGTAACTTTTGGAAAAGCTTGCGGGCTTCACAGCAAGGGACTATAGCCTGCAAAGAAAGGGAGAACAAGCTTGTTACTGGGCAGTAAGGACCTGGAAGTACTGATTATCACCGGTTTATCAGGCGCGGGCAAAACTCAGGCCGTAAACTGCCTGGAAGATCTGGGTTATTTTTGTGTTGACAACCTGCCGCCCGCATTGGTCTCCAAGTTTACGGAGTTATCCGCTCAGCTGGAAGGCAATAAGATGAAAGTAGCTTTTGTGATAGATGTCCGCGGGGGGCAGTTTTTTAATGACTTGTTTGCTGTCCTTGACGATCTGGAAAGACAAGGGATAAAGCACCAGATACTTTTTTTAGAAGCCTCAGATGAGGTTTTGCTACGCCGGTTCAAGGAATCGCGTAGGAAGCACCCTTTAGCTCCTTCCGGACGGTTGGTTGAAGCCATACGTTTAGAAAGGAAAATGCTGCAAGAACTCCGGGGCAGGGCCAATGTTATTATCGACACCTCAGCCATGTCGGTTTCAAAGCTAAAAGAGGAACTGACCCGGCTATTCGGTAGCGATGATGATAAGGATGTGATGACTATTACGGTCGTGTCCTTCGGTTACAAACTCGGACTTCCGATGGATGCCGACTTGGTGATGGACGTTCGTTTTTTACCGAACCCCAATTATGAACCCGATCTGCACTATCTTACAGGGGAAGACGATGAGGTTAAGAAATACGTTCTGGGATCAGAGACAACCAGGTCTTTCTTGCGCCGGTTCTTGAACTTACTGAAATTCCTCTTACCTTTCTACGTCAGGGAAGGTAAGACTCACCTGGTACTGGCGGTAGGGTGTACGGGTGGGCAGCACCGCTCGGTGGTTTTGGCGGATTATATCGGCAAACAATTACGCAAGCTCGGTTACCGGGTGATTCTGAAACACCGGGATGTGGAAAGGTACAAGGTGGAGAACTTTTAATCCATGAAAGAGAACTGCTTGTTAAGTGACCAGGTTCGGGAAGAAGGGCCCCACATCGTTACGGTAGGAGGAGGAACCGGGCTTTCCGTTTTATTGAGGGGATTAAAGCGCTACACCAATAACCTCACCGCTGTGGTGACTGTGACCGATGATGGGGGCAGCTCTGGTAGGCTTCGCGGGGAGCTGGGTGTAGTACCACCTGGCGATATCCGCAACTGTTTGGTGGCCTTAGCGGAAACTGAAACTTTGATGGACCGTGTGTTTGACCACAGGTTTCGGGGCGGTAAGGGTTTAGAAGGACATAACCTAGGGAACCTGCTTTTGGTGGCTATGGCCGAGATTACAGGTGATGTGATTTCTGCCATCAAGGAAGTGGGTAAGGTACTGGCTGTCAGGGGCCGGGTTTTACCGGCAACCCTCGAACAAGTACTGCTGGCAGCCGAGCTTAGCGATGGGTCATTTATCATTGGGGAGACCTCGATTCGCGAAGTTACAAAGGGAGTAAGGAGGGTATACCTTGTCCCTGAGAACTGCAAGCCATTGGAGGAAACCATGGAGGCCTTGGCCCGGGCTGATGCTGTGGTGCTGGGCCCGGGGAGCCTCTATACCAGCATAATACCAAACATAATGGTCAAGGGGGTGGTAGAGGCCTTACTTCGTACGAATGCGGTAAGGATATACGTGGCCAATATCATGACCGAGAAAGGTGAGACTGACGGCTATTCGGTAGCTGACCATATACAGGCAGTCTACGACCACGCAGGGAAAGCCTTCCTCGATTATGCGGTAGTTAACGTGGGACCGATTGCGGACAGCCTGTTAGAGCGGTATTACTCCGAAGGAGCGATGCCGGTAGTGTTTGACCCGTCGAGGGTGGCCCGGATGGGGATCAAGATTATTAAGGAAGACTTGGTGTCTCGCGGGGAGGTGGCATGGCACGACAGCGACAAACTGGCCAGGGTAGTTTTGGGCATCATAAAGGACCGGAAAGGTTGATGCCCGCTGGGACGGGGACTAAGTTATGAGCTTTTCTAACGAAACAAAAAACGAATTAGCGCGGATAATTCCTGAGAAGGAGTGCTGCCAAAGGGCAGAACTTTCGGGTTTGTTGAACATCGGCGGTACATTTACATGGGACGATAGTCAAAATGAAATGGTTTGGGAATTAAGCACCGAAAACGCGGCTACTGCTCGTAAAGTGTTCAAATTGGCAAAAGCTTTGTTGGCGGTGCCGGTAGAAGTTACGATTTTAAATAAGAGACAATTGAAGAAAAATAAGGTTTTCATTGTTAGAGCCAGGCAAGAACGCGACGAAATGTTTTTAATGCAGGAATTAGGCCTTTTTAATGGACAAGGCCGGCGAGTGGAGAGAGTTCCAGAGAGTCTGGTTCACCGGCGCTGCTGCAAGAGGTGTTATCTCAGAGGAGCCTTCCTGGCCCGGGGATCGGTAAACAAACCAGAAGGAGAGTACCACTTAGAAATAACATGCCCTTCGCTGGTAACGGCACAGGATGTGGCAAAGCTTTTAGAAAAACTGGGCATAGCTGCCCGCGTAAGCGAGCGCAAGAGCGGAATTGTTTTATACATCAAGGAGAGCGAAAGTATTGTCGATTTTCTCAGGGTAGCGGGAGCCAGTACAGCTTTGCTCGATTTTGAAAACGTTAGAATTGTCAAGTCCGTACGTAACCAGGTGAACCGGTTGGTTAATTGCGAAACTGCGAACCTGGAAAAAACTGTAGCTGCTTCCTGGCGACAGACCGAAACCATAACCAGACTTATAGAAAAAGTGGGACTGGAAGGCATCCCAGAATCCATAAGAGACGTGGCGATCCTACGTCTCAAGAATCCTGACCTGAGCCTTAAGGAACTTGGAGGCATGATGGAGCCTCCGTTGAGCAAATCCGGGATTGCCTACCGGATGAGACGGCTGGAGGCCATGGCCAGGAGAATATTGGGTGACACGATTTAGAAGGAGATTTTGCTGTACTTGTAGAAGTATGTAGGTGCTATGGCACTTGATTCGGGGGGGGAAGTTCGTTGAGACTTATCCATGACTTGTCCCTGGAACAACGCCAAAAGCTGATCATAACGCCGGAGTTGCGACAAGCCATCGCTATTCTGCAGATGTCGGCACTGGAGTTGGACGAGTATCTTCAGCAGGAGCTGGCCGAAAACCCTTTTCTAGAATTAAAGGATGATCCTGAGCCGGTGGAGGTCGAGTTAAAATCAGAGGATGAGGGTTTTGAAACCGAGTGGTGGGAGTATTTTTTGGATAGAAGTGATTTAGGCTATCTGGGACCCAAGGAAAAGAGCGAAGAAAGTAAGGGATACGAAAACCTGTTGACAAAGGCGCCTACCCTTCACGAACATTTACTTTTCCAGGCGGACATCACTTTAAGCGACGAAGATATGGTAATAGGAGAGTTTTTGATCGGATGTATTGACGACAACGGGTATCTGAGGGTGGGTATAGCCGAGGCCGCGCAGCACCTCGGGGTTGCGAATGAACAGGTGGAAAAGGTATTGAAAGTAATTCAAACGTTTGAGCCTTACGGGGTGGGAGCCAGAAGCCTGTCGGAGTGCCTTTGTATTCAGCTTGTGCAGACAGGCAAGATTAATCCTGTTGCCGAAAAGATAGTTAGAGAGCATCTGGATGACCTGGGCAAGGGGAGGGTAGCCAAGATCGCTGCTCGAATGGGGATCTCGGTCAAAGATGTACAGGAAACGGCGGATCTTATACGCACACTTGACCCCAAACCCGGGCGACAGTACGGTAATAGCTACGATATAAGATATTTGGTGCCGGATGTTATAGTAGAGAGGATTAACGGGGAATATGTTATTCAAGTATGTGAGGGAAATCTTCCCCGGCTAGTTATCAACCAATTTTACCAGAACATGCTCAAACAACCTGGACTATTCGGGCACGAGGCCAAGAAGTTCATGGAAGACAGGTTTGCTTCTGCATTGTGGATTATACGCAGCATCGAACACCGGAGGCTAACCCTTTATAAAGTAGCCAGTTGCATAGTTGAGGTGCAGAGGGAGTTCTTGGACAAAGGGGTGAAATACCTTAAGCCCCTGAACCTTAAGCAGGTAGCAGATATGATCGGAGTACACGAATCGACCATAAGCCGGGCTACTGCTGGCAAATATATTCAAACACCTCAAGGGGTATTCGAATTGAAGTATTTCTTTGGCAGTGCTGTTAGTGCAGCGGAGGGCATTGAGAAGTATGCTTCCCGCAGCGTAAAGAAACTTATCAAGGAGATGATTGACGCGGAAGACGCCAGAAACCCGCTAAGCGACCAAAAAATAGCGGAGGTATTGGAACAGTCAGGGATCAAAATATCTAGGCGTACAGTTGCCAAGTACCGAACTGAACTGGGAATAATGTCAACGTCAGCGCGTAAGAGGTATTAGTAGCCCCAAAGAATCGGCAAGCCGGTCTCGAAAAGGGACCGGTTTTGTATGTGCGCCCGGCATGGGCGCTGGCTATAGGGTGGAAGTCCCGAGCGGCGAAGGTAGCAGTAGCCATTAGCCTAAGGCAAGGGTGTCCATCGCGAGGTGGAATCTGAAGGAAGCCGGCGGCAAACC
>NZ_JABUEX010000054.1:0-14588 GCF_013314835.1 Syntrophothermus sp. | reverse complement strand
TTCAATATGATGGATGCTTCAGCATCACTTTCATCTTGAAGGATTATGGATAGTATTTCTATCATGAATTGAGCTTTTTCAATTATTTTTGCACTCGACTTGACATAAGCAATTACTTTGCATAATTCAAGTTATGTAAAGCTTTACATAATGGGAAAACACATTCCCTTCTTCAAAGGCTGGAATATATGGTTGATAAAAAAAGAATGGTTGAAGCCAGCAGTATTCTGTTGCTTTGCTTTACCAGGGCTGCAGTAAGAGAAATTCGGGAACGTTTTCTGGCCAGGGTGCAGTCCGGCGAATATTCCGATGATCTGTCAAGACTGGATATACGTACTTTCGATTCTTTTGCAACCTTGGTTTTGATGGACAGGCAGATTGATTGTGCCGGCTGGGATTACGATACAAGGATTGAGAGGGTTATTAATGAAATCAAGAGCGATCCTGACATCCTGCAGGAAATGAAACATTTTATGGTTGATGAAATTCAGGACCTGGTGGGAGTCCGGGCCCGCTTGGTTCAGACTATTCTCAAAAACCGACCCTCCGGTTGCGGTTTTACTCTACTGGGTGATCCGCAGCAGGCAATATATGACTACAGTGTAAAAGATATGCCGGGGGAAATAAATTCCAGAGGTTTTCAGCAGTGGCTTCGCGATGAATACAGGGACGGGTTAAAAGAAGTCAATCTGACTGCCAACAGGCGACAGACAAGCAGGCTGGAAATTTTTTCTGCCCGGGCACGATCCCTGCTGGAAACCGAAGAACCGTTGAAAGTTCGGGAGTTTGTTGAAAGCATCAATGTATTTCCTGTGGAACGCGATTATAATAAAATTCTGCCACACGGGAGTACATCGGAAAAGGTAGCCATTCTGTGCAGGAATAACGGTGAAGTTCTGAAAATCTCCGGTGACCTGCGAAAACGGCGAATTATACATAATGTTCGAAGGCAGCACAGCAGGTGGCTCCTGCCGATCTGGGTAGCTGATTTGCTGAACGGACAGCGGCGAATACTCACCAGGGATGAACTTGCCGGGTTGAATCTGTCAGGTCAGGGGGAGACTGGAGCTCCCGACCGTCTTTTCGGGCTGCTGCAGACTCTTGCAGGAACAGACGGCCCGATTGTCGACATGGAAAAAGTCAGGCGTATCCTGACGACAGAAGCGCGGCTGCCGGACGAACTTTATGAGAGACCGCTCTCTTCACTTACCGTCAGTACCATTCACCAGGCCAAAGGACGTGAGTTTGATCGGGTATATCTGCTGGAACCACTGGATCCTGACAGAAATGAAGATCTCATGGAAGAAGCACGGGTGTATTATGTGGCTGTCACAAGGGCCCGTAGCGACTTCAGACGACTTGAACGTCCAAAAACATATACCTGGCTGACAAAGTGTGAAAGTAACCGGTGGAGGGAAGAGGGAAAATATGTGAACGGAAAAACCAGACTGGTTTCAATGGAAATCGGGCTGGAAATGGATATAGACGAGGAAAGCTTCGTGGATTGCTGCTTGCCTGGTTTCAAACCACATGAAAGGCAGCGTTATATTCGGGAGGAGGTAAAAGAAGGGGATTTTCTGGTAATAGCCCTGGTTGAGGATGAAACCGAATACTATGGTATCTACCATGGGGATAGGTTGATCGGGCGAATGTCAGACAGGTTTACATCCGGGGTTCGGGAGGTAATGAAATCAACCTATGAACGGATTAGATACCTGCAATCTGACTTTAAAATATACCTTCCACGTTGTTTTTCTGAAGTTTATGTAGAACAGATCTACTCGGTTGTCAGAAAACCAGAGACTGTAAGCCCGAGTGTGGCAGAACCTTATATGAGTAAAGGGGTCTGGTATGCTGTGAGTGTTGCGGGCATGGGAAAAGTACATTTTGACTGATATAAGGAGGCAGCAGACAGTGAATCTGGATGAATATTATCGCGCCCGGAAAATTCTGGAAGAGCTATTGCGTAAAGATCTGTATGGACCTGTGGCAGAAGATGAGGTAATCTGCGATACCTGGCTTGATGATTATTATATCTGTGGCCGGCTTTTCCCTCAGGAGACACGTGTTTCCGAGGAAGAAACGGAAAGAAGTCAGATGGGTGATGATATTGAAGGATATGAATTGCCAATAAACCTGTGTTATTCCAGCCGACCCTCCTCAATGGCCATTTCGTTTACGGTGCGAGCGGGAGTCAAAAAACTACGCGGGGAAGCCAGCTTTGCCTGGTATGTGCCTGAAGAACAGGAACAGGATGAATCAGCCCGCGAGTGGCGTAAAAGATGGCGCCGTAAAGGAAAAACCGTTCCCTTTGAGATAAACCTTGAACCGGAGCAGTGTTATCAGGTAACAGCTCTGCACCCGGGCCTGGAGTTGCGCGCTTATTTACATAAGTCTTACATCGATGGTGCACGGACGGTCACGGTTGCGATGGTTAATACCAATAAAGCAAAAATGGACCGGAATTCTAACTGTGCATCAACTTTTTTTCAGCCACGAATTGTGGTTCGGGGAGAAACGGACAATCAGGCAGTTTTTGTTGCAAAAAAGCCGCGGGTCAAATTGAAGCAGGACCCGGAGCTTCTCAACCTTGAAATGCTTTACCGGCATAATCCGACTTTTGCCACCGGGCACGGCTGCAGTGTGGACTGGAAAACTGCGGGAGATTATGCTACCGAGATCTATTCAGAATTTATTCCCGCCTGCGAAGTGCAGCAGATGGAACCCGCCCGGCACGTCAGAGCAGAGATCCTGACTTTCCGTTTTCTTGGTAACAGCTCCGTTCAGGAAGTCTGCGCCGGCCTGCAAGAAATGGCTGATTCCTACCAGCAGTGGATTACCGGACAGGAGGATATGATTGATAAACTACCGGAACGATATCGCGGAGTAGCAAAAACCAATCTGCAAAACTGCAGAGAGAGTCTGTTGCGCATCAGGACCGGAATTGACCTCCTGGCCACAGACGGTCTGGTCTGTCAGGCCTTTCAACTGATGAACCTGGCAATGATGCGCCAGCGCGAGCAACTGACAGGAAACAACTCCTCAAGTGCAGAGCATGGCTGGTACCCTTTCCAGCTTGCATTTATTCTGCAGGAAATCAGTTCGATTGCCCGTCCTGAAGATCCCTACCGGGAAATAGTGGACCTGCTCTGGTTTCCCACCGGCGGCGGCAAAACCGAGGCCTATCTGGGACTGGCCGCATTTACCATTTTCCTTCGCCGTTTACGGGCTGTACGCAAAAAACAGTCAGGTGGAGGAGTGACCATTATTATGCGCTATACGCTCCGTCTCCTCACCCTGCAGCAATTTGAACGGGCAGCAGCCCTTATATGTGCCTGCGAATTGCTTCGGCGGGAAAATCCAGGTTTGCTGGGTTATACCGAAATTGCTGCAGGTCTCTGGGTGGGTGGTGGTCTAACACCAAATCACCGGGATGAAGCAAGGAAAGTACTTCAGAAAATAGGAGAAACAGGATTCGAATCACTTGCCGAAGATGATTCCAATCCATGCCAGGTTTTCACCTGTCCCTGGTGTAAGACAGAAATAAAACCCCAGCACTATTCTGTTACTCCGGAAAGAATGATTATAATTTGTCCCCGGGAAGAATGTCCGTTCCACCGCGGGCTGCCGCTACACTTGATTGATGAAGATATTTATAATTACGGTCCGGCACTGGTGGTAAGTACAGTTGATAAATACGCCCGCATGACCTGGGAGCCGGAGGTAGGAAAACTTTTTGGCCTTGGTACCGAGTGGCGGGCACCGGAACTGATTATTCAGGATGAGCTGCACCTGATTGCGGGACCTTTGGGGACCATCGCCGGCCTCTACGAGGTAGCGGTTGACGAGTTCTGCCAGAATAACGGGATTAAGGCCAAGATTATCTCCTCAACGGCAACCGTTCGCAATGCAACCGGTCAGATCCGCAGTTTATACGGACGGGAATGCCGGCAGTTTCCCGCCCAGGGGCTTGACATCCGCGATTCCTACTTTGCCCGGGAAGCTACGGCGGAGCACAGGCCAACCCGTCGTTATCTGGGTGTTCTGGCGCCAGGAACCAGTGGGAACACCCTGATGATCCGTGTATATTCAGTACTTTTAATGGCAACGCGCTATCTTATTGAGCAGAAATTTTCAAATGAAGTTATTGATTCATTCTGGACGCTGACCGGGTATTTCAATACCCTCAAGCAGCTGGGCGGAGCAGTAATAAATATCCTGGATGACGTTCAGGGGCGTCTCAAATATCTGTTTGGAACAAAATTTAAAGAACTTTTTCCATCTAACTTTTATTCTCCAACCTATTTAAAATTCGATGAACTTACCAGCCGGAAAGCCAGTTCAGAAATTGCCGAGGTGTTGAAGAACCTTGAAATTGGCTACCCGGCTTCAGATGTGCTTGATCTAATTCTGGCATCCAGTATGCTATCAGTTGGAATCGATATTGGCCGCCTGGGGTTGATGGTGGTACAGGGACAGCCCAAATCCAATTCGGAATATATCCAGGCCACCAGCCGGGTGGGACGCAGGACTCCTGGACTGGTTGTCACCATGTATGACGCCTCCCGGAGCCGTGACCGTTCTCACTATGAACAGTTTCGGGCCTATCATGCTTCACTGTACCGGTACGTCGAGGCCACCAGCCTGACTCCGTTTGCAGACCGAGCCCGTGACCGGGCACTGCACGCTGTGCTCATCAGCCTGTGTCGCCAGCTCATACCGGGATTGCGCAGTAATGGGGCTGCCGGTCAGGTCAATGCTTTCCGCTCTCAGATAGAAGAAATTATAAATAAAATAGTTGACCGGGTCTGTCGGGTTGATGCTTCGGAAGTGGAGGCTACCCGCAGAGAGTTATATAAAGTTCTGGATGACTGGGTACAGCTTGCGGGACCGGATCTTGTATACGCGAAATACAGGGAGCAGGTAGGTTTACCGCTACTTACACACAGATTTGATGATGATGGAAATGCATTCCCAACGCTGAATTCTATGCGTGATGTTGATGTGGAATGCAAGGTATATGTGGAGGGATAAATAATGCGTTTCGCAGGAAAGAAAAAAGTACCATTAAAAGCTGGTGAATTAAGACGGAACCAGCTGATTACTACTTATGGATGCGGAGCTATTGTCAGTTTGCCGCGGGAATCGGTGATTATTGCCGGTACAGATTTCTGGAAAAATGCTGACTGCGAAAGCTACCATGTGCACGAAGAAAATTTACAGTCCTATCTTGGAGTGAGGTATTTTGTTTTACCGCCGGCAATTGACGACTATAATGGAAATTTTAAAGACCTTTGGGTTCCGGCCTTCAGGTTCCCGAAATGGATGTACTGTCCGAAATGCCGGCGGCTGGCTCCATTTCCAACATTCAACTTCGCAACCAACAAACATCCATGGTGTACCAGGTGTCGCACACGTCTGATACCTTCCCGTTTTGTGGTGGCCTGTAAGAATGGGCATCTGGATGATTTTCCCTATATCTGGTGGGTACACCGTGGTCAGGAATGCCAGGCTCCAGTATTGGAGATCAGTATGAGTTCACAAAGGTCCGGGCTGGACAGTATTATCATTACCTGCAGAAGCTGTAGCAAGAAGCGAAGTATGATGGGCAGTGTGGGTGGAAAGGGACTGGAAGAGTTCTCCTGTACAGGTTATCGTCCCTGGTTAAATGATACGGACCCTGTTCCCTGTACGGAAAGAGTACATGCTCTATTGCGCGGGGCGACGAACCTGCATTTCAGCGTCAATGCCAGTACTCTGTCAATACCTCCCTGGAGCCGGAAGATTCAATATGAGCTGGGAAAGAAATGGAGTTTTCTGGAACCATTAATAAATGATCGGTCTACATTCGAAGGAGTAGTAAAAGGTTTGCGTCTAACAGAAAAATGTTCCTGTACGGCCGAAGAACTGTGGCAACAGGCGAAATACAAACGTGATAGAGGTAAGACAGCCGGCCCCAGAACCTGGCAGGAGATTATGGAAGGAGAATACCGGGCTTTTTTGCAGGGGTCGGAAGATGAGGAAGGGCAATTCAAAACAAAGACTGTCCCGGTGCCCTCTCTGCTGAAAGATTATGTTGACCGGGTGGTACTGGCTGTACGCCTGCGGGAAGTTATGGCGCTGCTGGGGTTCAAACGGATTGAACCTGAATACGACATCGATGACCCGGCTACCTACAACCCGGTTAGCCGTGAGCGAAAGGACTGGCTCCCTGCCGTTGAATTGAAGGGCGAAGGTATCTTCATCAGACTTAAAGAAGATAAACTTGTTGAGTGGGAAAAACGACCTGCTGTCAGGGTAAGATACAGTTCTTCCAACTTTTCCGGTCACTATCTGGCACGCAAAGGGTATGGTTTTTCTCCTCGTTATGTATTACTGCATACACTGGCACATCTTCTGATCAGGCAGATAGTTCTGGATTGCGGCTATTCCAGTGCTTCCATCAAGGAAAGAATCTATTGCACGTTCTCAAATGAAGAACAGCATATAGACATGGCAGGTATTCTTCTCTATACAGCCGCCAGCGATTCGGAAGGTAGCCTTGGAGGACTTGTCCGGGAAGGACTTCCCGAACGGCTGGAGAATACTTTTCTCAGGATGATAGAAAGCGCCAGCTGGTGTTCGGAAGATCCCCTGTGTATTCAATCGCAGGGCCAGGGAATGCATGCTTTGAATCTGGCAGCCTGTCATGCGTGTACACTGCTTCCAGAAACGAGCTGTGAAAAGTGGAATTGTTACCTGGACCGAGCAGCGCTGGTCGGTGTGCTGGAAGACAGTTCTACTGGTTTTTTCAGCGAACTGCTCAATCTGGAGGATCGGAAATAATGAGCAGAATGATACCTCCGTTTTATGAAGAAAGTATAACCAGTGACGGGGAAAAAAAACTATTCAGAGCACTGCAGAATTTAAGTGATGATTTTGTGATATTACATTCACTGGGGATAGCTGAGCACCGTGAAAAGGTTTTTGGTGAGATAGATTTCGTAATTGTTTGCGAAGAAGGGATTCTCTGTCTGGAAGTTAAGGGGGGGCTGGTAAGACGTGAAAAAGGGCTCTGGTATTTTATTGATCGTTACGGGAAGGAGAACGTAAAAGCAGAAGGACCTTTTGAACAGGTTATCGGCTCAATGTACTCGTTGCGAGATCACTTGAAGAAGCACTTTGGTTCCGGTGATCCCGTGAGTAAATGTCAGTATGCCTGTGGAGTAGTGTTCCCGGATATGCCGTTTACATGTAAGGGTGTAGATATTATACCCGAGATAATTTTTGATGCCCGCAGGGCCCATGAAGATGTTGTTAATTATATTTACCAGGTTTTTAATTACTGGCGAAACCGATTAAAAGAGAAGTATGGATTTGCCGGAGGAAAATTAAACCGGAACCAGATTGACAGAATAGCTGGCTACCTGAGGGGAGATTTTGGTTTTGTTCCTTCCCTGGGTTATATTGTTGAACAGACTGACAACCGGTTACTGTTTCTTACCAGGGAACAGGCCAATCGGCTGGCAATGGCTGCTGAAAACCCGCGAATTTTATTAAAAGGTGTTGCCGGAACCGGCAAAACACTTCTGAGTCTGGAACATGCCAGACGCTGTGTTCTTACAGGAAAAAAAGTTCTTTATCTCTGTTTTAACCGTAATCTCAGCCGCTATCTTAAAATGCAGGTAAAGGATCTACAATTACAGACGGACCAGTTGCGCATCGAGACAATGCACAGCTATTTGATAGACTGCCTCAAGCAGAATGATAGACTGCCACTCCGGGAAGATGTTCCCGCGGACGAATATTACGGGCAGATTGTTCCGGAAACCTTTCTGAGAATAGTGGAGCGGGGAGATTATACGGCGGAGTATGATACTCTGATAGTAGACGAGGGGCAGGATTTGCTTCGACTGGAGTATATAATGTGTATGGACGCAATCGTCAGGGGTGGCCTGAAAGATGGAAACTGGCATATCTGTTATGACCCGAATCAAAATATTTATAATCCGAATATGGAAGCAGGGCTGGAAATGATTTATGAATACCGACCGGTAATACTTCATCTTGACACCAATTGCCGCAATACCCGGCAGATAGGCATCTACAATGTGTTGGCTACATGTATGTCCCCAGCCAGATATTTAAAGGTCGGCGGGGAGAGTGTTATTAGAAAGAGCTATACAGATTTTGCCGATGAAAGAAATCGTGTGGTCAGAGCTGTAAAAAAACTGCTTTCACAGGGGATTTTACCTGGTAAAATCTGTTTGCTCTCCAGATACCGTTTTGAAAATTCTTGTCTTCAGGGAGAAAATATCTTTCGTGGTATCTGTAGCTTTCAAAACATTACTGATCTTGATCCTGTATATATGCTCAAAGATAGCTTGAAATTTTGTACCATTCACAGTTTTAAAGGTCTTGAAGCGCCGGTAGTTTTTGTTTTGGATGTAGAAAGTTTGAAAGGTGATCATGCCCGACTGTTGAACTACACCGCTATTTCCAGGGCAACATCTTTATTGTATATTTTTTATAGAAAAGATCTGGAGGACGAATGGGATAGTATGGTGCAACAATCGGTCAGGTTACTGGACGAAATTGCGGATTGAACTGAACCTGGATAATTGATATCAAACCTTTAGCGAAGAAAAACTGATGAAAAATTCTTGCAGGCATGTTGTTTTAATTTTTTAGGATAACTTTTTCCAGGTTTATTGGGGGGATTATTCTGACTTCCTGTTATCGTGTACTGGATTTGTTTGCAGGTATAGGCGGTCTATCCTATGGTTTCGAACTGGTAAAGTCGCCGAATGGCAGACCGGCTTTTGAGCTTGTCTGTGCCGTAGAAAAAGACCATTACGCCTGTGAAACTCTCCGGGTAAATCTCAAACACCGCGGCCGTAACCCGGATGTCATTCTGGAGGCAGATCTAACCGATCCCGAAACCCACCGGGAAATTATTAAGAGGTGCCGGGGTCGTGTGGATATTATAATTGGTGGGCCTCCATGTCAGTCATTTTCTTCAATTGGAGCACGCAGTGCCGCCTGGCCTGTTCGGCAGAAATGGCTGGAGGATGATCGGGACCGGCTCTACCTGGAGTATGCAAGATTGGTGAAGGAATTAAAACCTGCGTTCCTGGTATTTGAAAACGTACAGGGAATATTGACCAAAAAAGATTCTGCAGGGAACAGGTATATTGACTTGGTGGTGCGAGCAATTAAAGATTGTGGTTATACAACCAGTTTTAGCGATCATTCAGCTGATTACATAGAACTGAATGCTGCAGATTACGGCGTTCCTCAGATTAGAGAAAGAGTATTTATTATCGCCAACCGTTTTGGAATAAATAACCCCTGTCCGAAAAAGACCCACTCTCCCGATGGAAAGGGCCTTTTGCCATACGTTACTCTGTTTGATGCAATCGGTGATTTACCATTTGTTCAGGCCCATATTACTTCTGCAGGGTTGCCGACAGAAAAAAAACAGGAAATAGCCAGTCTGAACAAATATCGTTATCGCGGGCAGGATGACATGCCGTACCACTGGGAGCAATTTTATGCCCATTATGCCAGAGTGGGGCTTCAGGGCCAGCAATTTCTGGATTTTATTAAACCTGCCAGAAGAGATGCCAGATTGACCGGTCATGTTGCCAGAGGACAACAGCAGTCCGATATTGAATTGTTTGAACGAATGCCACCTGGATGTACCTCGAAAGAAATATTTTATGGTTCTGATCCTGAACTGAAAAAACTCCGGGTGCTGATTAAGTATGATATGGAAAGTTTCCGAGATAAATACAGAAAACATTCCTGGAATAAACCCTGTACCACGGTCTTTGCACATTTGCAGAAAGATGGAAACAGATTTATTCATCCCGACAGCAGGCAGGCTCGAACATTTACCGTGCGGGAAGTCGCACGTATTCAGTCTTTTCCCGACGACTTCATCTTTACTGCACCGGGAAATGTTCGCTACAAGTATATCGGTAATGCTGTTCCTCCTTTGCTGGCAAAAGCAATTGGCCGGGCAATTTATGAAGTACTCGAGTCCTATACCATAGTGCAGGAACATTCCCTGGAAATAAGGTGAAGCTTTTTTGCAGGGTGGGCAATGGAAGGGATAATAGACAAAAAACAGCAAAAGTTTATCTGCGGGTACAATGAGATGGATATAACCACGTTTTTAATCCAGTTTTACAATGAATGCGGACGGGATTATCCCTGGCGTAATGAGCGGACTCCATTCAAGGTTTATCTGTCTGAAGTGCTTCTTCAGAGAACACGTGCTGACCAGGTAGAACCGGTGTTCCGGTATCTTGCAACCAGATACCCGGACGTTAAAACACTGTATCACGGTTTTGAAGAAGTAAAACATGCCATTCAATCACTTGGTCGAAGCTGTCGTTTGCATTATTTTAAAGCCGGTCTGGAGTATTTACTCGACAACTATAGCGGTGAAATTCCTTCTGACCGACAGAAGTTGATGGCGGTTCCCGGTATTGGAGATTATATCGCTGCAGCAATCAGAATCTTCGGTTTTGGCATTCCTGATGTAATTGTGGACACAAATGCGGTCAGGTTTTTTTGCCGGTTTTACGGATTGCAGTCAACACCAGAAACACGGCGGCGGAAGTCTTTTATTGAGCTGGTGACCCGTCACGTATCTGTCAGTAATTGTGTCGAATATTCGTATGGTTTACTGGATTTTGCAGCCAGGTTTTGCCAGCCTGTTCGTCCGCTCTGTGATATTTGCGCGTTAAAATTCCAGTGTAAAAATGGGAATATAATAAAGAAATATAATTAAATTGAAGAAAGGGGGAACGGCCCATGAGTGCGCACAATATGATGCAAAAAGTAAAAGTTATTAAACATGAAGGTACCTGGAACGACCGTCCTGCAATTTCAGTTAACTATTTGCTTGGGAAGAGCAGGATTGGCTTGAGAGTAAATGTGATGAAATGGCTTGATACAGGGGAAACCGAGATTCGTTTGATTGAAGGCGATGGACGTAATGCAGACTTTAAAGTCCATAAAACGTTAAAAATTCAAACTCACGACCAACAGGCAGTTGATGCTGTTCTTAAAGAATGGTTCCTGGAGGTTTTTTAGGGGTACATACATATCCTAACCTATTCTGACCACCCGTTCCGAATAAATTCGAACACCCCATTCCGGATAAAAGCGACCACCTATTCCGAAGCACCATCATCGAAATCAGGGATATATTGCAATGAGCGACTCTGGATGTCTAAAAACAAAGGTTTTTCTCCTTTGTTTGCGAAACTTAATTCCCAAACTGTACCACAAGTGTTTTTGTCAAGAAAAAAATGGCTCTTCCGCACTTTTGATGCCAATTAGACAAGTTTATTATGGGGCTACCCTCAACAACTTTTAATTATTGGCAAAAGCTCTGCCTGAATTACCAAAAGCAAAGCTGAATTGAACATCTTAGCCCAAGATGTATTCGCTAATCTAATAGTGAGCCAGATTGAAGGGTTTTGATCACATTGCATATTCCAACCCATTTCGACCACCTGTTCCGAGTGAACTCGACCACTAATTCCGAAGCAAAGCGACCACCTATTCCGAAGGAAGCCGACCACTGTTTCCGAACGAAGCCAACCAATTTTGCCCAACTGGTTGGAATTGGTGGTCGCCATCATCGGAATCAGTGATATAGCACAATGAGCGACGCTGGACACCAATAATAAAGGTTTTTCTCCTTCGTTCGCGAATTTAATGCCCAAACTTTACCACAAGGAGCGAAGGAGATATGCCAGCAAGGAGGTTGTCTATGCGTAAGATTAAAGAAATCCTTAGATTGCATGCCATGGGTTTAGGCATACGGCAAATCGCCCGCAGGACGGCGGCCTTGTTCTTGATGCTTAGTCTATTGACTTCGGTTGTGCTGTCAGGCTGCGGCAGCAGTTCCAGTACAACTTCTGCGCCACAGCAAAATCCCCCAGGCACTCAGCAGAGTGCGGCAGAGCCGGCGAAAGCAGACAGCCCCGGCCAGCCTGCAAGTCCGGTCAAGGTTGCATCAGCAACAGTCACCAGCGTGGCCGACGGCGACACCCTGCACGTAAAAATAAATGGCAGGGAAGAAAAGGTGCGTCTTATCGGCGTCAATACGCCCGAAATTGCCCACCCGGACCTGGGAATTAAGGAACAGCCCTACGGGAAAGAGGCGGCGGCCTACACGCAGAAAAGGTTGACCGGCAAGCAGGTTTACCTGGAGCTGGATGTTGGCGAGAGAGACAAATATGGCCGAATACTGGCTTATGTGTGGCTGGAACAGCCGAAAAGCGATAGTGAAACCGAAGTGAGGGCCAAGATGTACAACGCCGAACTGCTGTTGAACGGCTACGCCCAGGTGATGACTGTCCCGCCCAACGTGAAGTACGCGGATACGTTTGTCAAGTTCCAACAGGAGGCCAGAGACGCAGGCAAAGGTCTGTGGGGCGCGACTGTTTCTGGCACCAAAACAAGCGGCACCGGGAAATACATTGGCAACTCCAGCTCGAAGAAATTCCATCTGCCCACCTGCGAGTGGGCGCAGAAGATAAGCCTAAAAAATCGGATAGAGTTTACGACGCGGGAAGAAGCGGTGAAAGCCGGCTATGAACCGTGCAAGGTGTGCCGGCCATAAAAATAAATGAAAGGGCGCGTAGTTGATTTTTTTATCGGTGCCTCTAAATTTCTATCGAAATCCGCCCAGAGGACTCCCGCCTCTACAGGCGGGTGGTGAATGGGCGGCCGGACGATAGCCCGGCAATTTTTGTTATAATTTACCAAAAGTTGTTGCAAAATATAATCAGTAGCTAATTAACAAAGCCTTGGTGTGACTATGAAACTGGACAGCAATTATCATTCAGTGTTTAAGCTAACATATCACTTTGTCCTGGTGATCAAGTACCGCCGCAAGGTGATCAATGACCAGATTGCTTCACGCATCAGGGAAATCGGCGAACATATCGCTCCAAACTACAACATCACATTCCTGGAGTTCAACCACGACCGCGACCATGTGCACATACTCTTCAGCGCTCACCCCAAAAGTGTACTGTCCAGGTACATCAACGCCTTCAAGAGCGCTTCATCCAGGCTTATTAAAAAAGAGTTTCCGGAAATCAGAAAATGCCTCTGGAAGGAGTGTTTCTGGTCCCGGAGTTTTTGCCTCTTGACTACCGGGGGAGCACCAATTGAAGTAATAAAAAAATACATCGAGTCTCAGGGTGAAAAGAAATGTACATTGTTCACCGGTTCCACATAGAGCCAACCAAAGAGCAGGAGCAAAAGTTGTTTCAGACACTCACGCTCTGCCGTTGGTTATATAATGCCGCCCTCGAACAGAGGGAAATTTGTTACCGCCAGAGAGGTAAATCACCCTCCTGCACATCGCAGAAGAATGAACTTCCAGCGTTAAAGAAAGAATTTCCAGAATACAAGCAGGTCAACGCCCAGGTCCTGCAGGACTGCCTCCAGAGGCTGGATAGCGCCTTTCGTCGGTTTTTCAGCGGCTTGGCCGGGTATCCCCACTACAAGGACCAGAACCACTACCGCTCTTTCACCTACCCCCAAGCGGACAAACAGAACCATTTCAAAAAGCCCGGCTATATTTACCTGCCCAAGATTGGGTATGTGAAGGTCAACTACCCCGGACTGAAGTCCGAGGCTTGTAACCTCTAGTTGACTAGCCTCAGCTACCAGCTAATGCTGACGGGGCTACGTTAGGCAGGTTAAGACACCCTGGAGTGCGCGCCCAAGCTCCAGGCTCTGTCGCATAGGTCTAAACAACTCTGAGGGGTAGGAGTAGTGGTCTATGCCTGACAAGCCTGCCTAACATTGGCGATGAGCAACTAACTCCGAAAGGAGGAACACTTTTTGTTAGTGTTCGTATTAAACAAGCATGGCAAACCTCTAATGCCATGCAGACCTTCAAAAGTAAGAAAATTGCTTAAAACAGGCAAAGCCAAGGTAATAAAAAGAACACCGTTTACTATCCAGCTTCTCTATGGAAGCAGTGGCTACAAACAGCCTGTAAGCCTTGGAATTGATGCTGGGAGCAAGGTAATTGGACTGTCGGCTACTACCGAAAAGAGCGTCCTGTTTGAAGCAGAAGTTGAATTGCGAAACGACATAGTAAAACTGCTGGCAGACAGGAAAGAAACCAGGAGAAGCAGGAGATACCGCAAAACCCGTTATCGCAAGGCAAGATTCTTAAATCGGAAAAGACCTAAAGGCTGGCTGGCTCCTTCTGTTCAAAATAAGATTAACACTCATCTCAAGGTAATAGCTATGGTGTATAAGATTTTGCCAGTTTCCAGTATCACAATGGAAGTTGCTAGCTTTGACATTCAGAAGATTAAAAATCCTGAAGTATCTGGTGTTCAGTATCAACAGGGAGAGCAATTAGGATTCTGGAACGTTAGGGAATATGTATTATGGCGGGACAATTACCAATGTCAAGGCAGGAAAGGTTGTCGTCCGTGTCAAGATCTAGTAGGTATCTCCACAAAAATTTTTTCCGCTATGAGACCTCACCGTTCAAAACATCAGCATCAAGGCAGCGGCCTTGACAGCCACCCCACAGGTGGTCAAATATTGGCACC
>NZ_JABUEX010000053.1:0-14690 GCF_013314835.1 Syntrophothermus sp. | reverse complement strand
TAGAGTAGCTTTTGGTCAGCCTCTCTCCCGTTGGCCCTGGCCTGGCGGATCAGTTTCCTGACCGTAGCCAGGGACTTGCAGTATTCATCTAGCAGATCACGCATATCCTCGCGCACATTCCCACCCCCCCTAAATAAAAAGGCCGACACCACTGGCGCATTACCAGTAGCATCGGCCTCCCGATATACGGGTCAGCCATGCGTTACTTGGCTGTTGTTGTTTTTCCTTTTCGACTCGTCACCCATCCGTCCTGAACCTCAACCCGGACCAGTTTCCCGTCCTGGATCACAAAGGTCACTTTGCCATGGGTGACGGCGTCCATTCGCTCCGGCCTGGCCGTTATCTCTGCCTTGATCTGTTCGCTTACCTGCATGGCCTCACTCCTTCCACTCGGTAATCAAAACCTCCGTCCGCGGCGCCTGCCTATCCACCTGGAATACAGGCTGTGGCAGGCGAAGGACCCCGGCATTGTCGTCTGAAATAATTCCGGCTTTCCGCAGGCCGTCTAAAATAAACTTCCCGGCATAATTGTCGGGGTCCCGACGCCTCCGGTCCCTGAAGTAATAGACCAAGCGGACCTCAGCCCGCTCGATTTTCGGTAAACTGGCCGCCAACGCCAGCAGCCGCAGGTTATTGGTCATTTCCTCAACAGCCCGGTGCCTCACCCTCCAGTGTTTACGTGACCACTCGTTCAAGCTCGGCGGCAGTATCGGTATGCAAATCCAGACGGATGGGGGAGAAGTGGACTCTACCTGGGCATCCCATTTCACGCCCATCACTGCGTAATTCCTTCTGTGCCCGTTGGCAGGAACTCCACCCGCTCAAATAACGTCAGCTGCTCGTGTTCCTGCACGGCCTTATGCAGTTTCTTGAGCGCAGGTCTCCACAAACCATGCCGCCTGATTATCCCAATAAAGTCCTCGACATCGTGGCCCTGGATGTACCAGGTTGGGTTCCCATTAGGATCGTCGTCACCACGGCAGCAGTGGGAGAGTTCGTGATCCACTAGCGCCATACGTTCTTCACTGGTTAACTGGCTCCAAACATCCCGGTGGATAGTTATCACGAAGTCCAGCCCGGTCAAAAATGCCTGCTGGCCGGTTATCCTTTGGGCCTTGCCCCATGTTTCCCGCTTCTGGGTTGACCAGTGGATAGTGTTGATCAACTGCCTGGCCACTTCTTCAACCTCTGGGGCATCAAAGTATTCAGTTGCCATTTATAGTTCCTCCTTTCTGGTCACCAGGGCCCCGCCTCGGCTCCCCAAACAGTGGGCGGTACCAGGTGACCTTTCCTGTTTGGATATTCACGTTCACAATAGGCGGGTTGAACTGCCATTCCCTATCGCGTAGAGCTTTCCGCTGCTCTCGCATATCCTTCTCGGCCTGACCCAGTGCCGGGCGCGGCGGGGTAGGTTCGTTTTTCTTTGTTCTTCCCCTTGGCAATCTCCACCACCTCCGCCCATATCACCAAGCGGCCAGGGCCGATATCATTACGGGCTTGTCCACGATGTGGGTACCCGATTACCACTTTGGTCTGCTTTTTAACCTCCCGATCCCGTGCCCTGGCAATTCGTTCTTCCTTCGCCTTTCGCCCGGGGCGTTTATGCTGTGCCGCCATGTCCATCACCATCCTTTGCCGCCACCATCAGGGCCGTGGTCAACAAGCCTGCGATACTGCCCACCCAGAAAGCCAGTAGTGCTGCCCACCACGGCACCATCAAAGCTCACCCCCGAGAGCCAATTCCTCGGCCATTGCCCAGGCCACCACACGGTCAATCGCTTCTTCCAATGTTTCCGATATCTCCGTGGCATGGTAACGCAAGAAGTAGCTGCTTCTGTTGGCCGTACCCCAACAAATGATGGGTTTTCCTTGTTCCCACGCCCGGCGGATTTCAATGGCCGTCCCGATGTAGGCGTGACCGGGGGTGTTCATTTCAACCAGGAGGATATCTGCACTGTCCACGTTTGCGAAAGCAGAACCGACTACCTCCCGGGGGTCGTAAACCATCTCCATGTCCCTGCCATGGGTTGGGTCGATAACTTCAAAGCCTTTATTTTGCAGGACCTCAGTTGCTCGCTGCCGCCAGCAGGTCGCCTGTTCGCGTGAAAGGCCATCTATACCGCCAGCCAAATAAACCTTGCTCATTCTTCATCCCCTCCTTCCGGCAAAATCTTTGCATTGCAAATTGTCCAATCCGCCCTCAAGTGAATGCCCAGCGGGCACCGGTTACACTCATCGCCCTTTGGGTTGCCCCTCTGGGCGATGCCTGGCGGTTTTTCGCTTATGCCAAGCCGCCCCTCAAACCCACAGGGAAACCTAAGCATCTGCCACACCAGCCCGCAGGCGGTCGTCGCCAGCACCAAGATATTGCCCGCGATCCTGGCCGGTGGTGAGGACTTCCATCATGCGGCGCGTTATAGTTGCGTCCCTGATGGTTTCATCCCAAACTGGTAAGCCCTTACGGTATTTCATGAACACCAGGTCGCTCTCTATGTGCTCAATGCACTTGGCAAGCCAAGCAAGTAATCCAGTCTGCCTGATTTCCCGCAAGAACAGGTGGGTGTCCTCGTCGTACCCATAGGCGTCCACGATAATCTGCCACAACTGCCCCTCAAGCCCGTTTTGTAAAGCTATCACCTGGCAAACCTCCCCTTGACCCGCCTGTCAGGCCCTCCCAGGGTCCACATCTCACAAAATCCCGCCAAGCGGCTGGCTATAGCCGGGCCAAAGTTGTCGCGCCCAAATTTGGCCTCGATTTCTCCCAGGTCAAAGTTGGTCGAGATGATGATTGGCTTATTTGTCCTCACCCGGTAGTCAATCACGTAATAAAACTTTTCCGGCCCCCAGTCGGTCCTAAAACTTTCCTTGCCCAGGTCGTCCCAGAGAAGCACCGGCACATTGATATAACGGCTTAACACCCTTCGCTCGCTTTCCTGAGTGTCGTCGTCATAGGCCGCCCTGAGCTGCATCAAGAAATCCACCGTGCGCCCATAGAGGCAGGGAACACCCAGGCGGCACAACCTGTGTGTCAGTGCATGCAGCGCGTAAGACTTGCCCGTCCCATTGCCCTGGGGGTTGTTCTGGTCCTTCTCGGCGGCTATGTAGATTCCGCCCCCAGCAGAAGGCTCCCACTTCATCAGGCGGGTATAAAGCTCCCGGTTATACTTGTCTAAAGTGGCATTCTCGAAGAAGTGGTGTAGTTCTATGCCCATAAGCCCGCTTTTCTTAATCAGTTCCCGGTAGCGCATCTCGGTGAAGCACGCGCTAACGTCGTAAACCGTCCTGAGCGGTTCCGGCTCGATCTGGCTTTCTTCACGCATACCGCCCTGGCAATCCTCGCATTTCCGCCAGTTATCGCGCCATGGGCATTCCTCGGGAGATGTTATGGTTTTCGTGGCCACCGGCGCCTTCTCCAGTATCTCTCGCCGACGGGCCATCTCCGCCTCCCAGCGGGCCATCTCCGCCTCCCAGCGGGCCATCTTGGCCTCCAGCGATACGTCCCGTTCCTCCGTCTCTGGCAAGGCCCGCAAACCGGTTTTTGGCCTGGGCTGTGCTTCCAAAAGCCGGTGGTTCCGGAGTATGTCTCCAATGCTCTGCATTTGCATTCACCTCCGTTGCTGTGTATTCATCCTCCCACCTCTTGCCGTTTAACCAAGTAGCAGGGTAGGGGATATAGCGCCCGTTCTCCTTACGCCACTCCTCGGATTTCTTGGCCCGCTCGATGGCTGCCAACATTGTCTCCACGAGCTGCTCGTCCGGTTGGAGTTTAGCCCACGCTTTCTCGGCCTGACCTTTTGACCGTTTCTTGGGATAGGCCGCCCAAAACCTCGCAAATAACTCGTCCTGCTTCTGGGTCTTGGCCCGCTTTCGCTGCTCGCCAGGTTGGTCAGCAGGTTGGTCACATGGATTTTGGGGTTGCGCAGACGCGCCGTCAGGCGCATGCGTATTTAATCCTGTTCCTGATCCTGTTCCTGATCCTGTTCCTGATCCTGTTCCTGGTTGGTATAACCGTTTCCGTAACCGTTCCACTAACGGTTGAAGAAACGGTTTATCGATTTGCTCCACAACAGCTAAAAAGTCCTGAAATAATGGAGTTTGCGGTATTTCTTCCAGCCTCTCGATAGCGCTTTTAACCTGATTTGGGTTTTCCAATGGATTGTGCTTGAGGTAGTTCTGAATGAGCACTACATGCGCACTCGCATCATATTTCGCCCGACCGGTCTGTAGTAGTTCCTGCAACCCTTTCTGGAACCGTTTCTCGTCCCAACCCAGGTCAAAGCAAGCATAGGGGGAGGGCAGGAAGTAAAACCCCAGGATGTTGCGGTGAGGAGACGTTAAAAGATAGAGCATGAGATATCGCGCATCATCCGAAACGGTGCGCATCTTCTCGTCTTGCCAAAACCTGCTTTCAACTCTTGTGTACAACATCAACCCTCCCCCGAGACCGTTGGCAACATAGGTTAGAATTACTAATCTCATAGATCAAAAAAAATTACTTTCCGCCACCGGTCGTTCCACTTCCCACTCAAATCCGTTTGTCAGCAGGACCTGGAGCGTAGCCCGCCCGCACTGGCAAGGGATATCCATCTTACCGTTCTTGATATCTGCCTTGCCGGCCACCATGAGGCCACACTCGGGGCACTGCGCCTTGACTTTCACATACCCCTTTTCCGCTGGCAGCCATTTGACCAATAATCTCACCCCTTTCCGCTTTGGCCCGCCTAATGGCGGCCCTCAATCGCAGTTCTGCAGCCGAAACCTCATAACAGGCCGCCTCCACCATGTCTGGCCCATGAGCCTGATCTAGGTGGTTCTGTGCCACCTCAAGAGCTGTCAGTGCTTCAGCTACGCCGGGGTCCATCTGCAGGCTTGAAATGCGGGTTGTTAAGCCGTTAACCACACCAATGCACCTCACTTTCCCCTGATATACTGGGTTCAAGCATTGTCCGCCACCGGGATTTCTTCCCATATCCGGCCGTCCAGCAGGCGACCAGCGTTCTTTTTGCCGACTCGTTCAAGATGGCTGATAGGATATACTTTATGATCCGGGCCGCCGTTCACAAGTTCAGAACCGTCAGCGTTAAGAAGGGCAGACCTAGACACTCCAATAGCCCGCGCCACGCGCCCGACTGTATCTGCGTACTTGGGCCAGGAATTATAGCGACGAACTTCCCTAAACTCTCCCCATGACTTGAAGAAGAAGGGCACTCCCGCCTCCACCGCCTGGTCCCGCAGGCTACGTACCCAATCAGGATGAACCGGGCGCGCGTTTGGGCCAGTTTCCCCGCCAACAATAATCCAGTGGATAGGATGTCGTTCATAGTCATCTGGATAGCCGCAACATGTGTCTACATCTCCAAGTTCATATAAACTGCTTGCTTTACAGTTGGGGCATAGGGTTTCGCCGTTATTTTCCGGATCGTTTTCCTCTTCCCATTCGTACCCGCGCCAGCCGCAGTAGCACATTCGCGGGCCTATCCATTTACCGAGGTCCACCGGCCCCAGCATCGGCTCTACGGATACAAACCGTACCACCGCTGGTATTTGTAGCAAAATGGGGATTCGTTCATCTGCGGCCTGCTGGTTCTCGGCAGTGACGCCGAGCCAGAGATGAGGAAAAGGTTTGCCTCCCCAGCGCGGCAAGGCATGGGTTATAAATTTCAAGGCGTTTTCTGGTCTTTTAGTTAAAATCATGAACGTATGCGGTTCTATTGGTGTCATGTATTTTCCGTACTGGCTCATGTAAATTACATCAAATACCTTGAATAGAAATTCATAGGGTACATCATCATGGAATAGATCGCTCATGCTACAGACAAATATTCGTTTTGGTTTTGGTAGGTTTTTTCTCCAGATTCCTTGCCACTTCTTAGGCTCGTCCAGCCTTTCCGGGTGCAATGTCACCCTAAACGGATCGCCTTCCGGGTACCCACACCGCCCTTGGAGCCTGGTGGATATTCGACGCGCGTAACAGTTCTGGCAGCCAAGGCTAATTGGCGTGCACCCAGTGACCGGGTTCCATGTAACCTCGGCCCATTCAATCTTTGTCTGGTTCATAACTGCACCTCCTTGGCCTTGAGTTTTTCGATCTCTTTAATTGCGACTTGGAGCTGGTTCTGCACGAGGTCAAGCTCGGCAGGGTAGGAGCGGGAGAGGGCTTTGTCGAGGGTCTCCGCGCGGTTCCAGTAGTATCCCATGCCGTGCTTTTTCATCACCTCGTCATCGGCAGCTCGTTCCTATCGATTAGCCCAGTCGGTACCACAAAATAAAGCTCGTGGACGTAGGGGAGGTATAGGTAAAATTTGTTATCCCGTAGAAAGTCCGACCGGCTGACCTTTACCTCATAGCCTACAATGCGAGGGTGGGCCCAGCTCTTGTAAATAGCAAGACCGTCGAATTGCAGGAGACCGGTACCCGTCGGCCCGTTCTTGCACTCGGTTATAAAGAACTCGCGATCTCCGTGCTTTTTAGCTAGTGCTGCCTTAATCTCATAGCTTGTGACATTGCTCATGCTTCTGCCACCTCCACAATCCTCTTCCCAAGCCACTTTGACACCTTCCGGCATACGGCGTTCCCCAGCATCTTGTACCGTGCCGCATCGCTTTCGCCAGCCGTCCACCCATCCGGGAAGCCTTGCAGTCTCTCACATTCGAGCGGCGTCAGGCGGCGAACCGCCATACTGCTCGCGACATAGGTCGTGGAATCTGGTTTATCCGCCTTGGATGGGTTTGCCCGCAGGGCGTGGGACAGGTCACTTCGTTCTTGGAACCCCACCGCCACTATCGGCGTTCCCCGGTCGGTCCCGTCCTCGCTGGCATCGCAACCCTCGGCACGTAGCGTATGCGCTACAGCGTGGGCACCGTGGCCGTCCAGCGTGTAGCACGGGCCTCCGGCGGTTATCCCGATACCGTTCTGCTTCTTGTCTCTCGGCATGGCGGCATCCTGGATAACAAAGGTCTCGACAGTTCCGTCCATCCTCTCGGTGCTTGTGTTTACCGCCTTTGCCGTCTCTGGAACCAAGAATCCCCCTTGGGCAAGGTTGTCATCCGGGCCGTCTTTTTCAAAGCCGCCTGTAAGGGCTTGGGTAACAAGAAAATCCGCTTCCGACCCTATGCCCGCTGGGCGACTTGTTCCAGCGCCGCTTGCAAGGAGTGAGGCAGAGAGCGATTTCTTTTCTCGGCTCGGCGGAGAATCCCAGTCGTAGCTTTCCGGCTCAAATAATACTTTTGCAGGTGCGGACCAGGGCTTTCCAAGATGTCCGACAATGAACACACGTCGGCGTCTCTGGGCCACTCCGAAGTATTGAGCGTCAAGCACGCGGTAGGCGTACCCATACCCGAGTTTTGCCAGCGTCCCGAGGACGGTAGCCATGTCGCCCCCCCCCGCGGATGACAGAAGGCCAGGGACGTTCTCGATGACAACCCAAGCGGGAGAGAGTTCATCAATGATACGCATGAATTCAAAGAACAGTCCGGATCGCTCTCCAGCCAATCCAGCACGGCGTCCAGCCACGCTGAGGTCCTGGCAGGGAAATCCTCCGCAAATAAGGTCAACTCGTTCAAGGTTGTGACCACCAACTTCCTTGACATCTCTGTACCTCCTGACTCCCGGCCAGTGTCGCTCCAACACACGGTTGCAGGCATCGTCTATTTCCACCTGCCAAAGGCAGCGCATCCCTGCCGCCTCAAATCCGCTGTCGAAGCCGCCTATACCAGCAAACAGGCTACCGAAGGTTAGCTTGGATTTTCTTTCTTGGGCCATCGTCTTGCACCTCAGCCGTGTGTTTGATCCTCCTCGCGAACCCCGGGACGCCCGGGGTTCGCTTTTAGTCCCTTCGCTATCGCTCAGGGTCCAGATAACCAGAGTTTCAGATTACAGATTGGCAAAAGCGGCGCGGAAGCCGAGGCCGAGGCTCGTGCTCGACGGCGGCTCGCTCAGGGCCAACGCGAACCCCGCCCGGGCATGCGAGCCATCGTTCCAGAGCCCACCACGGAGGGCAGCCCGTTCACCTTTCAGTCCGGCCCAGAAGTAATCCGTGATAGTGTCGTCAACCGGGTACAGGGCCAGCTCCTTCAGGATGTCCGGCACATCTATGTCGGCCTCCAGGGCGTTGAAGCGGCACCCGTTCCAGCTCCCCTTCGGTTTGTTCGTGGTGATCATCAGCCCGTGTTCCGTCTCGGAATACTTCAGGGTTTTCCCGCCCGCCGTCACCGGCTCCCACTGGTCTGTGCGCCGGGCGGCGTTGTTGTCAGGGACAATCTGTAGCTCTCCGTTCAGCAGCCGCACCCCTGAGCACCACTCCCAGACATTGCCGCACAAGTCGAAGATACCGTCCCGCGTGTGGTCGTGCGCCCAGGTGTCAGGGCCTGAGCCGGTCAATACTTTGCAGTCGTCGAAGCAAATGCCCTTTTCATCCGGGTGATCGATATTGGAACCCCAATCATTATTCCCGCGGGGCAGGGTGCCGTTTTTCTTCGCCCACAGCAAGATCGCCGCCCATTCGGCGTTGGTCATTAAATGCCAGCCTTGGCCTTTGGCTTCACAGGCCCTTCTCGCCTGGTCAAAGGTTATGTCAACCGCCGGCTCCTGGAACAGAAGACTGTAGGCCCTTTCGTTCACTATGATGTTCTGGTACTTTGAAATATAAATCTCGGGAACCTCCACCCCGTCAATTATGAAGGCGGGATGCGTGGCCTCTCTACCACCTGGTATCACATCTGAAACTTTGAATTTCGGCACCCTAACCATGATGCTCGGCTTGCCAACATCGTCAAACAACACCACATTATTCATGATTAATCCTCCTAATATTTGATAATGGGGGCAACGTGCTCGGGTTTGAAGAGAATCATATCTCCACACCCCGCTTCCGAAGCTCGACCCGCCAGAACTCCTTCATTTCCTCGGAGCAGTGGGCCATCGCATCTTCCCAAGTCGGCCACCGGCCGTGCTCGTTGAAAAATTTGTACTGGAAGAAAAGGCTCTGCTGGTTATGGGGCAACTCGGGTGGATGGTCCACCGCGCACTCCGGGCAGGTGCCCGGGGCGGCCGGCATCAAGCCGAACGCCCCCAGGTGTTTGCCGGGAATAATCTTTATCATGCCACCATCACATCCGTCCCCGCCCCGTTTGGCTCCACGTAAATTACCTGGCCAAAGAAGGCTTTGGCTTCTTCAATGTGGGTGATTACCAAGGTTTTCTTAAACCTGTCGGCCACCGCCCTGATGGCCTCCAGGACCAGGCCCCTGTGCTCCGCATCCTGGCTTCCTAAGCCCTCGTCAACGGTCAGCCATTCCACCCTGGAGCCGGCTCGTCGGGCCAGTAACTCCGCCAGGGCAAACCTGATGGCGAAGTCAATCCGTAATTGCTCACCGCCTGAGAATGTCTCGTATGGCCGTTCCCCGTTCCAATCTGAAACGATAATGTCCAGTGTTTCTGCTACGCCTGCCCTGCTCTTAAGGTCGCGCTGGGTCTCGAATTTCAGGGAGTGCCCTCCTTTACTCATCTGGCCCAGGATTTCATTGGCGATCCGTTCCAGTTCAGGTACCGCGTTTTCTATGATCAGGGCCGGTATCCCGTCGCGGCCGAAGGCCTTGACCAGGGTCTGCCACCGGGTCAGGTCTTTGGCCATGGGCTCCATCTCGGCGGCCAGCTTTTGCCGCTCCTCTTGGGCTTTGTCCAGTGCCTCAAGTAGGGCCTTGAGACTGCCTACCCGAGCATAGGTGCTGTTTTGCTGCTCCTGTAGCCGTCTCATCTCCAGCCTTAGTTCTTCGACCCGGGCCTTGTATGCGGGAGCTTGGGCGGCATTCTTCAGGAGGCTCTGGCGTTCTTGCTCCAGTTCCTTGGCCCGGCCTTCCTTCGTTTCGACCTCTCTGGCGATGGCCTCTAGCCTTTCTGCTGCGGTGGTCGCTATCTGGCGGGCCGCCGGCAGTTCCTCTTTGGCCTTGGCCCAGCCTTCTAGCTTTTTGACCCGTTCTTCAAGGGCGGGCAGAGTCTTTAACTCGCCAGCCAGTTGTCCGATCTTCTGTCGAACCTCCTGAAGCCTATTGGCAAGTTCGGTCCGTTGCTCTTCGGCACTCCGCTGCTGCTCCTGTAAGTTCTGGAGCAACTCGGCCTTGGAGGCCAACTGGGCGGCCTGCTCAGCTTTGGGCCGTAGGGTTGCGGCCATGTCTTTCAGGCGCTGCCGTTCCTTCGGGTCGTACCCCAGGGCGTCCCGCTGGGCCTCTAAATCATGCCAGCCCTTCTCTAGCCGGATGATCTCCGCAGGGTCAAACGCCTCATATTCTGCTTGGACCTGGGGTATTCGGGCCTTGGCGGCCTGGGCATCGGCCAGGAACCTGCAGGCTGCCCGCTCCGGGTCAATGCATCCGCTGTCATCCAGCATGGCGGCCCTGGCCCGGAGATCGGCCAGTTCTTTTTCTAGCGCCTTGACACGGGCCTTAAACTCCGCGTCAGCTCGCCCCCATGTCGCTTGTGCCTCCTTAGCTTGCGCGTCCAATGCCCGCCACTTTTCCGCCAGGGCATCTAATGCTTCCAGGTCAGTCATGGCCTTTTGGTAATCGGCCGCCGCCTTTTCTAAAGCCTCCTTGCTGGCCAGGGCTGCCTGGGTAGCCTCAATTTGGGATGCCAGTTTGCCGATGGTGGTCTCAATCCGGCGCAACTCGCTTGCGATGCGGTTTTCTTCTGTCTGGGCCTCGGCCAGTATGGGCTGCCTGGTCTTGAGTTCGGTGATCTGCTGTTTTACCTGCTCCAGTTCTGCGGCCTTGGCGATAATCTGAGCCTCGGCATCAAGCATCTTCCTAGCCCGCTCGGCCTGCTCTTGGAGCTTCTGGCGCTCCTGTTGCCTGGCCGTGATTTCATCCATCAAAGCCTTGATCTGGCTTTCAAGGTCTCTGGCCCGCTCAGCTTTGGCCGCGGCCCCTCGGGCCTGTTCCTCGGCCTGTAGCAACTCCGCCTCTTTGCCCTCGATCTCCCTGGCCAGGTCCGCCAGTTGAGTCTCTATCTCCGCCAATTCATCCTGCAGCCCGGCCCGGGTCTGCAGCTTCTCATCCAGTTCCGCTGCCTTGGCCTTGGCTTTCTCCAGGGCTACATGGGCGGCCCGCTCCTTCTCCCGGGCCTTTTCCTGCAGGTCGTCGTAAACCTCCAGCCCGAGGATTTGAGCCAGGACCGCTTTCCGCTGGCCGGGGGGATTGACCGTGAACTCGTTCGCCCGCCCCTGGAGGATCATGCTTGATGCGGCGAAGGTCTCCTCATCGAGGTTGAGCAACGCCTTGATTTTCTCATCCGTCTCCCGGATGGTGGTCCCGGATTCGCTCACCCATTGGCCGCCTACCAGGTGCTGCAGCTCGAGGGTGCTCTTACCCTTGCCCTTCTTGCTGCGGGTCCTGGTAACCCGGTAGGTCTCTCCCCTGTGCTCAAACTCAAAGCTGACGGCCATCTCTTGTGTGCCAGTGCGGACCATATCGTCTACACTACATCCGTTCTTCGTGGCCCCGAAAAGGGCGAACATCGGGGCGATAGTGAATAGTGTTGATTTGCCGGCTCCGTTTGGACCAGCTACGGCCGCCAGGGCAACATTGGAGAGGTCAATGTCCGCATGCGGGATAGCTCCGAAATTGGTCACTTCAATGCGCAGAGGGATCATATCGACACCTCCTCCAAAAGCCCTGCAGTCATGGCCTGCAGGGTCACGATCTCCTCATCCGGCATGTCCTGCTGACGGGCCCACCTAGCCAGGGCCTCTACCGGCCCTAGGGCCTCGGTGACCTCCTCATCCCTGGTTCTCTCCTGCCGCTGAACGTCTGCCTTGATTTCGGCCACATAGAAGGCGCCGGCCTCATACATGGCCCTTTCTAGGGCTTTGCGATCCAGCATCTTGGCTAGGTCCTCGGGACAGGAATATTTGATCCGCACCACGGCGTTTTTAACCTTGACAACAGCCGATAGTGGCAGCCCGCGATCCAGGAAATCCTTAACTGCACCCTCGCTAAAGTCCAAGGTCACGAACTCCCGAGCCGGGGTCTCGATAAACCGAGATGTTATCGCTCCTGCCTCGCTAAATTCATGTAGCCAGACCCCGGTTTCTACGCCCTCATCGTTGAAACCCAGACGTTCCGGGCTCCCGCAGTAAAACACGTTTCCGTTTTGCTGCGGCCGGTGAATGTGCCCCAGGCATACCAGGTCAAAGTCATGGATCGCCTCCTGGGTGAGCACCGGCTCATGCTGCATCAGAACGTCCTCAAAGCCCTTGTCCGCCAGGTCATAGGTAATGTGGGCAAGAAGGATAGTCGGGCGCTCGCACTTCGTTTGTAGTTCCTGGCATGTTTCCGTGATTTTGTCTGTCATCATCTGGTGGATTACGTGGGGTGGAAGGTTGCGGTATTCCTCCTGGGTAACCAGCGAGGACCGGTTGAGCCCCGGCAGGCAGGCAACGGATAGCCCTTCCTGCCGGATGACCATGGGATCTGTGATTATGACGACACCAGGGATTTGCATCTCCTGGATCAATTTGTAGGCTGCAATGGCGTCGTGGCTAGGCGTGCCACTTATCGCTATCACCGGGATGCCAGCCGCCGCGACCTTCCTCAGCCAGCCAACGAAGGCCTTAATCTCCAAACTGGCCCGGTCCAGGAATACCCGGGCGTCTTTGAAGGCGTCGCCGGCAAACAGCACCAGGTCACATCGTTCCTCAATTATACGGTCAGCAACCCAGTCCATGACCCGGGTAATATCCTCAAAGCGGGATTCGGGGGAGGGCCCGGGATACCCCAGGCCCCAGTGAACGTCTCCCAGATGGGCGATTTTCATGCCTGCCCACCCCCAAACAGGGAAGGCGGTTCTTCGCCGAAGTCATCACTAAACGATGCGGCAATCAAGGCCATCAGGTCGTCCCTGCTGGTGTTTTGCAACATCCCTATGAGGTTGCTGGCCTCGCCCATGGTCAACCCATTGACCTCTTTACCTGACTGGCGAAAAACAATCTCTTTGATGTCGTCGCTCGACAACCCCTTGCTCTTACCGGCGCTAAAGATCGCTTTTACTTGGGCCTCGCTGGCCGGTGCGTTGGGGTTGGCCGGGCCACGGCTCTGGCCCTGGGATGAATTCCTGTTGTTCTCTGTCCGGGCGCTCTGCCGCTGTTGCTGCTGCCGCGGCTGCTGTGTCTGTTGCGGCTTGGTGTATGGTTGTTCTACCGGCTCCTCATCGGCCTCGCCCTCAATCCAGGCGTCGAGTTCATCCTCGGCCTGGGAGAAGATACCGCTGGACCTTGTGGCGGAAAGGGTCGCATCTACCAGCGCCCGTTTCTTGGCCATCTTGAGGACGGTATTCCACTGGTCAAAGAGATCGGCGTTCTCAATCCGGTACTTCTTATAGGTGCCGTTCTTACCCTCAAACTCCTTGCATACCAGGGACTCCTTATCGACTCCCTTGGGCAAATCCCGCTCATAAACCCAACGCCAGCGGTACTTGCTCTCGTAGACGTTGGCCTCGCCTGCGCCTTCGGCCACCAATGCTCCTGTCCCGCGGTGCACCAGGCGGATCACTATCTTTGCCCGGTAGTAGCCGGACTGGAGGTCCTTTTCTTCCTCTTTCTCCGCGATGACGATGGCGAAGTTATACAGTTCGCAAAGTTTCTCGGCCCCAGGCTTGTAGAGGGAAGGCTTTTGTGTCCCCGGGATAACCCCGTAGTCCACATCCTTGACCATTACGTCCTTGAAAAACTTCTGGACCAGGTCCAGCTTCTGCTTCATCTCACTCAGCCGCACGGCCATATCGTGGATGTTACTTCCCTCCAAGTGCATCATACCGTCCTGGTTGTGAACCAGAGCCTTGTCAACCGCCACTTACGCCACCTCCTTGCTTAACAACTGGGCCACTGCCTGCA
Source organism: Syntrophothermus sp. (assembly GCF_013314835.1). NCBI lineage: Bacteria > Bacillati > Bacillota > Clostridia > Eubacteriales > Syntrophomonadaceae > Syntrophothermus > Syntrophothermus sp. The sequence goes on along the minus strand of NZ_JABUEX010000053.1, from coordinate 809 downwards.
GCGCTCTAAACTCGTTCAGCAGCCGGTTATAGGCCACTCTGGCTATACTTAGCTGGGTCTCTGCCTCTGCGACAGCCTGTCTGGCCTCAGCCGTAAGGGCGGCCATCTGTGCCTTGCGCTCGGTCTCGTTCTTGCCGGTGATGGCACTGTTCAGAATGGCGTCCTTCTCAATGGTCGCCACTTGCTCCCGGGCCGCGTCAACGGCCTGGGACATAGACAATACATGCTTTTCCGCTGCCTCGATATCAACCGGAAGCGCCAGCAGGCGCTCAATTAATGCTTGTTTATCCATGTGACATCCTCCCTCGTTATTGGTTTACGGCCTTCTTGGTCGCTCCGGACCGCTCCCAATTGAGCCAGGTCCGCATGGCTAAGAGGTAAAGCCCGAAGTCTTTGTTCTTGCCTGCAAAGGCTGCGATCATGCGTTTCATTCTTCCTCATCCTCGCACTCAACAAATTTGCCGTTTTCTAAGCGGTAGAAGGTATCGGCCTTTATTTTCTCTCCGTCCACCTTGGCGCACTGAACATCTATAATGTGCCAATCGCCTTTATCGTCCCAAGCCCACTCGGCCAAAACAATCCAGCACCCAAGGGCACCTCTGGCCTTGCTTTGGTAGCCGAGAGCCATGGCAACAGACTCTTTGCCTTTTACAGTGGCCGCCGAGCAATCCCCGGTGTTGGTGGCCGCCGAGCGAGCCCCGGTGTTGGTGGCCGCCGAGCAATCCCCGGTGTTGGTGGCCGCCGAGCGAGCCCCGGTGTTGGTGGCCGCCGAGCAATCCCCGGTGTTGGTGGCCGCCGAGCGAGCCCCG
>NZ_JABUEX010000165.1:0-2023 GCF_013314835.1 Syntrophothermus sp. | reverse complement strand
GCCGCCCCGCGCCGGCAGTCAGGGCAATAGTAGTACAGCATCCCGTGGTCTTTGCATGAGTAGTACATCTGACCGCCGCAGTACGGGCACTTGATCGGATCGGATATGCTATGCGCCACGCCTCACACCCCCCTTGACTGACCCAGCCCGGCGTGATAAGCTGGGAGTGGAAATTCTATAGTGGGTCCGTTTCTTGGGCTGAGGTAGCGCTTTTACTTCAGCCCTCTTTTCATGCCGTCTGCAAATCATCACGCAACGCTCCTAGAACCTTCCTCAGTGTCTTCACGCGGCCTTTGTATTTGATCAACTTGACGCCCTTCCCGAACTGCCGAAGGTTTAGATACAACTTCTGATCTGCCGGATTCGTTATCCCGCGCTCCTCCAGCATTATCTTCAAGTCTCCCATGGCACTCACTCCGTTTTCCCCCTTTCAGAAGAATTTGCAGGGCCTTCACCATCCGTTCCATATCTGGTTCATATTCGCGAATGACTGTTGCCTCAAATTGCCGCATGATAACCGCGCTCCTCATCATGCCCATGCAACTAGGCCATAATTCGCAGTGGATTTCCGGACCTGATCGACTCGTAATTGGTCGGCCAATGCAATCACTACGCGCCCGACTCCCTCGACTTCTACAGTGATAGGGCCGACCACAGCAGCAGCCTTGGCTGCCTTTGGAATTGTCAGCCCGCAGTATCCCAGTTCCAGATTAGAGACATGCTTCGGGTTGCATTCCAAGAACTCGGAAAGCTGCGCCATCGTGAGACCCTTTGCCTGTCTCTTTTGCCTGAGGTCAACCGCTATGGCCTTCCCGCCGGTATAGAACATCTTTTGTCCCTCCTTTCTTCGCTCCTTTGGTTTATCTGTTACCTCACCCACGCTAGACTGTAATTGATGGGCAAGGTGCAGAAGTCTAGATTTAGGAAACGGATTGTTGCGCGTGGTCAGCTGCCTCATTACTGATGATTAAAGAATCAATACTGACACCATATAGCTGGGCTAACGTTAACAATTGGTCTGCTCTTAACCGACAACGTCCACTTTCAATGTAGTGGTAACCCAAGGTGCTTTTATAACCGAGGATTCTAGAAACTTGATTTTGTGTTAAGCCAGCCCTTATACGCAAAGCCTTCAGCCTGGCAAGGTCAATATGGTAATTTTGTACCTGTTTGGTTTCCATGTTGGTAACCACCTTCGATTCTTATTATAATTACTAAAGAGGAAAAGTCAATAGGTATTTTACTTTTTCGGCAAACCATATCTAATCTCATTCTTGGTGTGGTATATTAAAATTACCAAATTGGGAAGAGGGTTAACCTTGATTACATTAGGAATGCGGTTAAAGGCAATCCGTGAAAGGCTGAATCTTTCTCAAAAAGAAGCCGCGGAAAGACTGGGAATCAGTAATGTTGTCTTAAACCGTTACGAGCATGATGAGCGGAAGCCTGATCCAGAAATGCTCAGACGAATAGCGGATCAGTATGGCGTCACCATAGATTATCTCGTTGGCCGTGATGCGGGACAACTAAGGCAAAAAGCTCTTCCCATTGATTTGAAAGAAATCCTTCAACAGGATGAACCTATTACCGTAGATGGCCAACCTCTAGGCCCCGACGACAAGAAACGCCTCGTCACCCTGATAGATACTGCCCTCTCATTCAAAGAACCCGAAGCTAAAGCAGAGGCAAAGGAAACCGATAAGGAACCTAAGGAACCTGTATACAATCCCGAAACCTTCCAGGAAGACTTCGACATCGAGCGCCTCGCTGCTCATATAGAAGGTGAATATGGACGCAAGCCGTCCCAGGAATTCCTAAAATTCCTGGCAGAGCAGATCAAACGCATAAGACGTGAGCACGGAATAGAGGAGTAGCCATTATTATGCGTAAAGAACTGCTTGACTACGTTGCTGATAACGGCATCGTCCTTAGCTATGTACATTTCCCGAGGGATGCTTACCAGGCGTATGGTGTGTACTACTTCGACCGGAGGCTCAATTCAGGCGTAATTCTGTTGGACAAG
>NZ_JABUEX010000164.1:0-2026 GCF_013314835.1 Syntrophothermus sp. | reverse complement strand
GCCCCGGTGTTGGTGGCCGCCGAGTAATCCCCGGTGTTGGTGGCCGCCGAGTAATCCCCGGTGTTGGTGGCCGCCGAGTAATCCCCGGTGTTGGTGGCCGCCGAGTAATCCCCGGTGTTGGTGGCCGCCGAGCGAGCCCCGGTGTTGGTGGCCGCCGAGCGAGCCCCGGTGTTCGATTCCTTTTTGTTACTCCAATCAACTTTCTCAAGAATAAACTTCACACCCGCGGAAATAAGACCACTAAGCCCGATTTCGGCCCCGACGCGCAACTTGGTGCAGGCCACTTTACTATCGTCATCGTGTTTAGATATCTTTCCGTCGCCCTCCACTTCCGCGTAGCGGCTATCTGATGGAGGATAGTAGTTAAATACATCAAACGGGAACTCGCAGAAGTGAAATCCTTTTTCACAGGCGATGGCGTCGGACTCTTCATATTCGCCGCCAACTTGGAATTGAAACCCCCTGCATTTCATGTCTTTGCCAAAGCCTTTGTAGCCTTTAATCATCTTTTCTCCCCCTAACTCGCCCTGCGGGCTGCTCGTTTGGCTTGCCTGAAGGCCTGCTTTCTGGCTTGGTTCGCCTGGGCCGTAGCAGTTGGACCAGCAGCAATAGCCTCGCGATAAATAACCTTCAAGTCTTGGCCTCTGGCAAAGATAACTTCCTCTTCCTTGCCAGGCTTATACAGACATCCGTAGGCCTCAAAGGCCCCGTCCTTATATCTCACGCTTACGCGCATGTGGTAGCTCCTGATCATGTTCCCAGGATCCGGGTAATCCCAGTTAACGCCTAAATCAATCTCCCCACCAGCTTTGAGCAATTTCTCGCGACCACTCCACAATATCCAACTGATGCAAATCGCAATATTTAGCTGCGCGGGACCACTCGTTGTCATCCGCCTGCAAGTCAGCGTCGAACACACCGCCACCGGCCTTCTTATAGCATACCGGCCCGAGGGACCTGGCGATGGAGTGGGGATTGCTTAAAACTCGGTTGCACCTCATGCACCTGTCTGATGTTGCTTGAGCCTGTTCCATGGTCATTCTCCTTTCTTGGATCGTAGTCCAGGAGGACCCGCAGGGCCCTGACCATCCGGGCCATGTCAGGCTCATATTCTGCGCGATATTCAAAGTCTTTGGGTTGTCTGGCCACTCTGCGGGCCTCCTTTCAGCACCCCTCTTGTGTTCACCATCCTGGTGTGTTACAATTGAGGTAAGGTAATTTCGGTCGCACCCTGCGTAGGTGCGTGGATTGAAACGGGATTGCGGGCGCTAAAAAGCGCTCTTTCTTTTTGGCCGGGGCTTGGCGTAGCCTCGGCTTTCTAATTTCTCCCGATGTTCCTGGTAAACGGTCAGGATGCTGAAACCGTATTCCTCACACATGACCGCCAAGTAATGGTCGATAGCCACCCGGGCGTCGAGGGATTGTATCATGCTGTCATGAACTGCCTGCCGGTGGGTTTCATCTGCCCGGCTTGGTGCGTTCACCACATCGGCTACCGATACAACCTTAATGGCCTCCTGCAGCTCCTCACACGTCTTTGCCCAGACGCTTGTCCGATGTAAATCCACACCTTCACCATCCAACCAGGGGGAGGTATATACTCCGCCCGTCACCTCGGCGGCGGCCTCCATGTAGAGCCTGGGGTAATCCAAGTTGGTTGCCAACCGCTCCAGGACATCCGGCCCGGCAGCCCGTCGGCCGCACTCGATGGCTGAGACCATCTTATTGCTGATATATCCGACCTGGCCGGCCGCTTCCTGAGTCATTCCCCGGTGTTCCCTCGCTTCCCGGAGGGCCTGTCCAATCGCCATGCTTATCACCTCCCTTCAGTAGATTTCATGCTGGAATTCCTGTCCATCCAGTAGACTGGGGTGGCTATTTATCGCCACCTTTCTCTGTTAGCATTGAAACTGAGGGGTGACTGCACGCAAGGCCTGCAGAGATAATGTACCGGATGGCGGCCGCTAGGGTGGTGGCGTCAACCCGGTTCTCGATACCAACGTAGTCGGCCACGTCGTAGGCATTG
>NZ_JABUEX010000163.1:0-2049 GCF_013314835.1 Syntrophothermus sp. | reverse complement strand
GGAATGAGGGGAGTTTCAGGAAGAAAAAATGGTTTTGTTCTGGTTGAGGTCCTGATTGCCTCCCTCGTTTTGGCCGTGGTCTTTGGGGCAGCCCTGCTCCTCTACCAGCGGGGAGTGGTGAGCTGGATGAGGACGCGGGACAGGGTGGAGGTTCAGGAGAACCTGCGCCTTGGACTTGACCGGATGAGCAGGGAGCTGCGGGGCGCCCTCTACCTCGTTGAGGCGAAGCCTGATTCGGTGATGTTTTTCAGCTCCGATGAGAAGTATATCTCCTACTATGTTAGGTACTCTGATACTGCCAAGTGTTACCAGCTTCTGCGCGGTGTCAGCGGCACTGCGAACCCGGTAGCCAGCTATGTGACCGCTCTCGAAATCACGTACGAACCGGCAGAAACTGCAGACCCGAAAAAGATAACCTTTGTGCACATCCGGCTCACGGGCGAAAAGGACAGAAGCGGCACCGTCACCATGAGCACAGGTGTGCGCCTGCGCTCTGTTTAAAACGCGTCCGGGAGTGATCTGTTTGCCGGGGGGTGCAGGAAGAAATTTGGGCGGGCAGAAAAAGAGCTTGGAGCGCGCCCAGGCCCTGGTCCTGGTAATGGTGGTGCTGTTTGTTCTGCTCTTGCTGGCGACGGCGGTGGTGACTCTCGCGGGGAGCCACCGGAGAAACGCCGCTTCCCAGCGCGACCTCGTCCAGGCGTACTACGCCGCCGATGCCGGTGTGGAGAGGCTGCTCGTCAAGATTAGGGAAGAACCCGGGTGGTACGCTGGGTTGCCCTTTAACTTGGAGCAAACTGTTTTCGCTCACGTTTCCTATGCCGGAGGAGAAATCCAGGAGGTAAGAGTGAAAAAAGAAGAGGCTGTCGGACCTGGCACGAAACTTGCTATTACTTCCGTCGGCGCCTTTCACACGGCACGCAGGACCATCGTTGCGAGCGTTCTTGTCTCCGGGGTCTCCGACCTCGTGAGGGGCATCAGCATTCTCCCGCCGGTGGCGCAGGGTCTTACCATCAGCGGCAATTTTTCGCTCGTTCCGGACCCGGAAGACAAGAAGGTTTTGTTGGTCTTGAACGGCAGCCTCACCCTCTCGGGGTCGACCGAGATCCGTGGCGATGCCTATGCCTCCGGGAGCATCACCGAGCAACACGACAACATTAAGGGAAATACTTATCCGAATTACCCTGACGTCCCCCCGTTCCCTTCCCTGGATGTGGAGCACTACAAATCCAGGGCCCTGGAAAGCGGCCAGTGCTACCAGGGCGACAAAACGTTCGGTGGCAAGAATGAAACTACCTCTTACAGCGGCGTCTATTTTGTTGAGGGGAATGTCGAGATCTCGGGAAAATACAGGGGGCGGGCTGTGATCGTGGCAACCGGCCGCATCGATGTCACTGGCGACCTGAAGGCGGACAACACTGCGAGCGACATGCTCGTCTTCATCTCCTTCGGGGACGTTGACATCAAGAACCACGAGGTGGACGCGGTGGTGGTTGCCAAAGGAAGGTTTTCTGCGCAGGGAAATGCTTCCCTGTACGGGGGGGTGCTCGCCCAGGGATTAGACTTCTCCGGGCAGGGCGGGGGCACGGTTACGATTACCTGTAACCCCGACCTGGTCGTCCGGAACATCCCCTCAGAAGTTGCCCAAGGAACCTCAATGAGCCTCAAGGTTGAATCCTGGAAGGAGCAATATCCTGTCCTGTGATGTGGAAGCGGGGAAGATTTTTTAGAAAAGCCGAGTTTACAGGAGTTGACATCGGTACGGAGTACATCAAGGTGGCCGCAGCGCGTGCCGCCTCCGGCGCGCCCGAGGTTACCACACTCGCCCTCACGCCTACTCCGCCTGCCGCCTGGAGCGAAGGCCTGCTCGCGGGGGAAGTTGTAGCTGCTTTGGAGAAGATTGTTGCGGAGGCGGGGGCACCTGCAGGGAAGGTGATCGCGGCCATCACCGGAGAGAAGGTAATCTCGCGGGACATCCGCGTGCCCCCCATGCCCCGGAAGGAGCTCGAGTCAGCGCTCAGGTGGGAGGCCGAGCGTTACATCCCGGTGCCC
>NZ_JABUEX010000162.1:0-2051 GCF_013314835.1 Syntrophothermus sp. | reverse complement strand
CAATAAAAAATCAGGCTCCCTTTTTATATATTCTCAGGGGCCTGTTCGTATTGTTCATATTTTATTGTTATTCCGTATTTAAAATCCCTTTTAGGTCATTTTCCACCTGCCGGGCGTCGTAGCGGCTGCCGATCTGCAGAAAAAGGCGCCTGCTCCGCGTCAGGTACCGTTTAGATGCTGCTGTGTCGCCATGCCGTAAAGCCATTAAACCGTCGATCCGGGCTAGCCAGGCCGGTACCCACCGATCAATTGGATCAGCCCTTTCGGCAGCCCGCCGCCGGCAGACCTCCGCCGCGCTGGTTTGTCCCAGTTTTAGCAAGGCCACAGCCCGGTGGCTGTAAAAAAACGCCTCGAAAGCGCCCCATTCACAAACCCTGGCCAGGCGCACTCCCACTCCGGCCCAGCGGGCCGCTTTTTTAAACAGGCCCGCCGCCAGCATTTCCTCCGCTACACAGCGAATGGTGCAAGCGATCATGGGACTAGGCAGCCTGAACATGCGCGCCCGCAACCATCCCTCCACCCCGGGTAAGAGAGACCGTCGGTCCTCTGCCGCGGCAAACAACTGGTTTAAATAGATGAAGGGTTCCGGGTTGTATTTGCCCATCTCCGGTTTGAGAAATTCGTCCATTTCCCCGGGTTTGTCCTGGTAGTGGAAAAGGACGATCATCATGGAGCGTGTCATACACTCGCCGACCTTGATCATCAGCGAAGGGAAGGTGGTCATCCGGCAGAGCGCTAGAGCTTCGCGCAGGAAGGATTCTGCCTTTGCCAGGTCGCCGATAATGTAGGAAAGGATACCCCGCTGCAAAATAATCCAGAGCATTTCCCAGGGAGTGCTCATGTACGGCACGTTCTGGATAGCGCGGTCAAAAGCTGCCTGCGCTTCAGCCAGGCAATATTTCTCACGCTGCGACATGGCCAGCAGGGTTGCCAGGCGTGCTTCCGCTTCCCGATCGCCAAGGGCTGTGACCAAGGATAAGCCTTCTTCGGCCAGGGCAACAGCCTTGCTGTTCAGGCCCACTACCCAGCAGGCCTGTGACCCCAATTGCAGGGCACGTCCCAGATCCGAAGGAGGGCCGTTTACACGGTAATATTCCAGGGCTTGCTCAATATAGTGAAGCCCTTTTTCGCGCAACGAGCTGTCCATTTTGGGAGCCAAAGGAATAGAGAGCCAGATCAGCGCTTCCCCCAGGATGAGGCGGGCCCTGGCTGCCAGGCCGCTATAGCGTTCGTAGAAGGAGAGGGTCTTTTCCAGTAATTTGATTCCGTTAGCCGTTTCCCCAAGCAAGGCTAACGCCTCGCCGGAGACCAGGAGCAGCCGGGCATTGCGCAGCGGGTCTTGAGATAGTTTGTTCCCGGCGGATAAAAAACGAAAGCTGCTCTGCGCGCGTCCTTTGGTATTTCTCTGCTGAGATCTTTCCGTCCGCTTCTTGACCGCAGGGGATAGTTCCTGCAGCAGGCGCCTGGTGGACTCGCCCGGGACTATGCCCAGCTCTTTTTCCAGCACCTGACGGCACTGCTCATACTGCTCCACGACCCGGGCCGGCTCTCCTAAATTAGCATAGATGCGCATCAGTGACTGGTGTGCTACTTCATCCAGCGGATCTACAGCCAACCACCGGGAAGCGTAGGAAGCGGCAGCTTCGTGAAGGTTCAGCCCGACCAGCCGCTCTACCAGTGAACGTAGTACGGCAAGGTGTAAATCGGTAAGACGCCGGCGTTCAGGGAGACACCATTGTACGTCCAGGTCCTCCAGGAATTCCCCCCGGTAAAGATAAGTAGCCGCCATCAGGTGCTCGACCTCGGGCGTGTCTTTTTCCAAGCCGGCCCAAGCCTTTTCCTCAAACTCATGGACATCGAGCCGGCAGTCAGGGTGGTGAGAAATCCTTACGATATCGCGTCTCACTTCCAGAAGTTCGTTGCGTGCATTCGCACCGGCAAGGGCCCGGCGCAATAAGTGAAGGGCTGTCCTTAAGTTTCCCGCCGCCCGTTCTTCGCCAGTATCCCCCCAGAGCATACCGCGCAGCACCTCACGCCGAACCCAGCGGCCC
>NZ_JABUEX010000161.1:0-2052 GCF_013314835.1 Syntrophothermus sp. | reverse complement strand
GTATTGCGGTAAAATCGGCCGCGGCATAGCGATATTCATTGCTGGCCTGATCCTTGACCTTGTAGCTATATTCAGCTTCGGGCTACTGGGCATAGCAGCTTTGTTCTTCTGGCTCTGGAACATTTACTACGCATATAGCCTGGCCGGCGGCGGCAAATCCCAGCCGCAGGTGATGAGTAAATCCTCATCTGCGGAGCGAGAAACTGTCAGAAAGGAGAGGCAGTTTTGAACCTTAGGATAAAGAAAGTTGCGGTTGCACTCATACTATCAACTATGCTCCTGGCATCTCTTGGGGGAACTGTGGCTCACGCCGATATGGGGGACACTGGACAAAGCGGCGTTACAGCCGGCATCCGCCCGGTCAGCCCGGAAGAGTTCATCGGTAGAGTTAACGACATGCTTGATAAAATGTATGTGGCGGCATCACCGGTGACCGACGCCGTAGCGATGGTAATGCTGGCGGTGGCAGGCATAGCGGCCCTGTTCATTTTGTTCAGCGGCATGAAGCTGTTCCAAAAAGTTGTCGGCGCCGTCTTTTGTGTAGGTCTCGGCCTGCTGCTGTTCTACGGGGCGCCGTACTTCGTTGGGATGGTCAAGGGCTTGGCTCAGTATGCGACGAGGTAATTAATACAAAGGAGATGACGAGAAATGTTCAAGAAACTCAAGCCGATGCAAAAGAGGATTGCGTCTGTGCTGTGCGCCGCGTTTGCAGGTATGATTGGAGTGGCAACCCCAGCGTTTGCCGAAATAACGCCAGGTGACCCCAAACAACTGTCGGAAAAGATTATTAAATTGGTGCAGGACGTTGGAATGCCTGTCGGCGGCGCGCTGCTGTTTCTGGCTGTTTGCGTTGGGGGCATAGAACTGATGTTGTCCCGCGGCAGGCCCGAAAAACGGGCCGAAACGATGAGCGGGTTGTTGTACATTGCCATCGGGGGGATTATACTCGGCGGTGCACTGTTCTTTGCCGGAGTGTTCCTTGGTATCGGTAAGAATATTTTTGGCCAATAAGGGGGATAAGCAGTGCGTCTATTTCCAGTTCCGATGGATTTGACTGAGGAAGAGAAAGTCATCGGCGGAGTGCTCTCCCTGCGCCAGGTGGTCTATCTTTTCGGGGGCAGCGTTGCTGCCGCCCTTTCCGTGTCTTTTCTGAGGCTGCTTCATGTGCCATGGGCAATCGCCTTCCCGGCGGGCATTTTGTGGTTCATTGCGGGAGGGGTTTTAAGTTTCGCAGCGGCGGCCGGTATGGGCGCTGACGAATACCTGTTCAGGTGGTTTTCGTGGCGGTTTAGACGCCGCAGGTATGACTGGGGGGATGAGCTATAATAGTTGGGTTTGTCTTCTTTTTCCTTGCAATAGCCGTCGCCGTGTCGTTACCATTTCTTTTGCGCTGGGCCGACAGGCGTGCGGAACGTGGCAGGTGGCAAAAAGACAGGAAGCAGCAAAAAAAGATACCGGAGAAAAGTGCAAGGATGTCCCTTCGCGATCTATGGGAAGTGGACGACGTCAGGGACGGCATCCTGCACCTTACTCGTGGCCGTTACCGCATAATACTTCGACTGACCCCGGTAAACTTCGACCTGCTTTCCGAAGGGGAACAGCACGCAGTGGAAAATGCTCTGATGGCTGCCTGCCAGGGGATGGACTTTCCAGTGCAATTTTTGTGCACAGCCGAAGCGGTTGACACCAGGGTGGCGATAGCGGAGCTTTACGGCAACACTGTTAAAGATGCGTCCAGCGTGCGCCGTTCCTATGCGGAAGTGCTTTTATCTTACTTAGACACGCTCATGTCGCAGCGGTCGGTACTGGTCAGGCGCAGTTACGCTGTGGTCGGGTGCAACGGTGAACCATACGAAAAGGCCCGCGGGATACTTGAGCACCGGGCGGCAATGCTCGCGGGTGCCCTGTCGCGGGCAAAAGTCGTAGCGGTGGTGCTGTCCAGTGAAGAAATCGTAGATTTGCTGCATCATATACTCAACAGGAACAAGGCCGTGCGGCCTTCCGATCTGGTGAACGAGGGCGCTCTGGATCTCTGCGTAAGTGGAAAGGGGG
>NZ_JABUEX010000052.1:0-15416 GCF_013314835.1 Syntrophothermus sp. | reverse complement strand
CCAAGGACTAATCAGCTTGTATGAGACATATCGGAAACTCTGTAGTGTTTCATGAACCGCCGTATACCGAACGGTACGTACGGTGGTGTGAGAGGACGGGGGTTAGCCGCCCCCTCCTACTCGATTTTGTATTTCGATTAGGGTGTAAAAAAGACTAACATCCGGCTGAATGTGTTATAATATATTTGGTTTGTGATAGCATTTTGTGCTAGCGCGGGTGCGATGGGACGGGATTGACCCTCTGGGGCAGTTCCGGACGGGAGATGAACGGATGGAAAAGATGGTTTTGGTTTTGGAGCGTATTGCTCCCGAACTCCTGTATATAGTGAAGCTGCGTTACAGCATACTAAGAGAGATCCTACACCACCAGCCGGTCGGTCGCAGACAAATAGCCAAAAGAATTGGCTGTTCAGAGCGGTCAGTTCGGGGTGAGGTAGAAAACCTAAGGGAAAAGGGAGCACTGGTTATATCGCCTTCGGGGATAAGTTTGACCGAATACGGTAGAGAACTTATAGAAGAGGCAGACGAGATTATATGCTATCTGGAAAAATTGAACACCCTAGCAGCGCAGCTGCAGGAAGAATTCTCGCTAGAACAGGTCATCATTGTTCCCGGGGATTCGTCGCGCGACATTTACGCCAAGAAGGACATAGGGAGGGCAGCAGCTAGGTGCCTGAAGGAGTCCCTGTATGACGGGTGCCGGGTGGCAGTTACCGGGGGAACGACTTTGGCGGAAGTTGCTCATTCAATGTCAGGGGTAGTGACTGCCCGCGACGTGCTGGTGGTTCCAGCTCGAGGCGGGTTGGGAGGCGAGGTTGAGGAACAGGCCAATGTGGTGGCAGCCAGAATAGCCAAGGCTATCGGCGCCGAGTATCGGTTACTGCATTTACCTGACAACCTGGAGGAGTCCCTTTTAGAGAGCTTGAAGAAAGACGCCCGCATTAAAGAAGTGGTAGAATTGGTCAAATCTTGCAATATTCTGGTGCATGGGATAGGAGTAGCCTTGGAAATGGCAGCTCGCAGGGGCCTTTCTCCCGAAGGGTTGCAGGTACTGGAAGAGAGAGGGGCGGTGGGAGAAGTTCTCCGTTATTATTTCAACAGAGAAGGGCAGATAGTGTACTCACAACCGGGGATAGGTATAGAGTTTGAGGATATGGGAGGGTTGAAAAAGGTAATCGCGGTGGCGGGAGGAAGCAACAAGGCAGAAGCTATAGCTGCTGTTTTGCGGAATCACAGGCGGGGTGTTCTCGTTACCGATGAGGGCGCCGCGCGGAAGATATTACAGAAAGGGTGATGAGAGTGGCCGTAAAAGTTGGTGTTAATGGTTTTGGCAGGATAGGGCGTCTTTTTACCCGAGTAGCCTTAACGCGTCAAGACATCGAGGTTGTGGCAGTAAATGATCTGGGTGATGCTAAGAGTTCGGCCCATCTTTTCAAGTACGATTCGGTTCACGGTATTTACCCGGAAAAGGTTGGGGTAGAGGGCAGTGATCTGGTGATCGGGGACATACGTATAAAGTACTTGCAGGAGTCAGATCCAGGTAAGATCCCGTGGGCCGATTTAGGGGTAGAAGTGGTGGTGGAAGGGACCGGGCGTTTCACGGATAAGGCCAAGGCGAGTGCGCATTTCAAGGGCGGGGCTAAGAAAGTGGTAATTACTGCGCCTGCCGATAACGCTGATATCACTCTAGTGATAGGAGTCAACGATTCGGCATATGACCCGCAGGCTCACCATGTGATATCCAACGCTTCTTGTACCACGAACTGTCTTGCTCCTTTGACCAAGGTCGTACATGAACGGTTTGGAATCGTAAAAGGGCTGATGACGACCGTGCATTCATATACGAACGACCAGCGGATACTGGATCTTGCCCACAAGGATCTACGCCGGGCTCGAGCCGCAGCCCTTTCTATAGTTCCCACTACAACCGGAGCGGCTAGAGCCATCGGACTGGTCATACCTGAGCTTAAGGGTAAACTGAACGGGATGGCCATAAGGGTACCAACCCCCAATGTTTCACTGGTGGACTTGGTAGCTGAGGTGAAGCAGCCGGCAACAGTAGAGGAAATAAATCTTGCGGTCAAGGTAGCTAGTGAGGGGCCTATGAAGGGCATAATTGAATACTGCGATGAACCGTTGGTGTCAAAAGACTTCAACGGTAATCCCAGTTCTTGCATCTTCGATGCGCTTTCTACCATGGTGGTGGAAAGAAACATGGTAAAAGTCGTAGGATGGTATGACAATGAATGGGGTTATTCGAGCCGAGTGGTTGATGTCGTTGCTTTACTAGGACAAAAAGGCTTATAGCAGGAGGTGTTCGGCTTTGCGGGGTCTTAAGGACATAGATGTCAAAGGGAAAAGGGTACTGGTCAGGGTGGACTTCAATGTTCCGACTGATAAACAGGGAAACATCCTCGACGATGCTCGCATAAAGGCTTCTCTCCCAACTATCCGTTACCTGATTGACCAAGGGGCCAAAGTGATTTTGATGAGCCACTTAGGACGTCCTGACGGGAAAGTGGTGGAAGCTTACCGTTTGGACAAGGTTGCCCAGCACCTTAGTACTTTGTTGGGGCAGGAGGTTAAGAAACTTCCGGACTGTGTCGGGAAAGAGGTAGAAGATGCAGTGGCGCAGATGCAGCCAGGACAAGTGGTGCTGCTGGAAAATGTACGGTTCCATGCGGGCGAAGAAAAGAATGATCCGGAGTTTGCCGCTCAATTAGCGGCTTTGGGCGACGTGTTCGTTAACGACGCGTTTGGCACGGCTCACCGGGCACATGCTTCTACGGCCGGGGTTACCCGGTATCTCCCCAGCGCTGCCGGGTTTCTGATGGAAAAAGAGGTAAAGATGCTGCGCAGCGTAATGGAAAGCTCGGAGAGTCCAAGGGTGGCCATCATTGGCGGGGCCAAGGTGTCGGATAAAATGGGGTTATTACAGAACATGCTCGACAAGGTCGACGCGATTATAATCGGTGGAGGAATGGCAAATACTTTTCTCAAGGCTAAAGGATACTATATAGGAAATTCTTTGTGTGAAGACAAACTTTTGGATTTTGCTCGTTCGCTTCTGAAAGAAGCCGAAGAAAAAAGGATAAGAGTGTTGCTGCCAGTCGATGTGGTGGTGGCGGATCGTTTGGCGGCCGATGCCCAGAGCCGGGAAGTAAAAGTAGACCAGGTCCCTGAGGGATGGATCATTGTGGATATCGGTAGCGAGACCGCCCGGCTATTCGGCGAGACTATCAAATCGGCCCACAATATAATCTGGAACGGGCCTATGGGTGTTTACGAATACGAAAGGTTTGCTCGGGGTACCGAGGAGGTAGCAAGGGCGGTAGCGGCATCAGGTGCTGTAAGCGTAGTAGGTGGAGGAGATTCTTTGGCCATCATAGCTCGTTTAGGGCTGGAGGACAAGATGACTCATATCTCGACCGGAGGAGGTGCTACTTTAGAGTTTTTAGAGGGCAAGGTTTTGCCAGGGGTAGCCAGCTGTGAAGGTTACCAGTTCGTGGGGTGAGGCAACGAGTGAGACTACCTATTATCACTGCTAATTGGAAAATGCATAAAACTGTAAAAGACAGTCTACAGTTCGCTGAAGAGTTTATAGGGATGCTGGGTGAAGACCGCAAGGGGATAGAGATAGTAATATGTCCCCCTTTTACTGCCCTCTATTCGTTGGGAGAGAGGCTCAGAGGCACTGGTATCGAAGCGGGGGCCCAGGACATGTTTTGGGAGGAATGGGGTGCTTACACCGGAGAGATATCGCCAGGGATGCTTCTGGAGACAGGGGCAAAGTATGTGATAATCGGTCACTCAGAGCGGCGTTATGTATTGGGTGAGGATGACACGGCCGTCAACCGTAAGGTCAAAAGGGCTTTGGCCAGCGGGCTTTGTCCCATTATGTGTGTCGGCGAGACCTTGGCCGAGCGGGAAGAGGGGAGGGCGGTTTCAGTAGTCCGGCGGCAGTTGGAGGAAGGATTAAAAGGGGTCGAACTCTTGCGGCCCCACCTGGTTATAGCCTACGAGCCGGTCTGGGCCATCGGAACGGGGGTGAACGCTTCGCCCCAGGATGCCCAGGAAATGAGCCGCTTAATCCGGGATGAACTAGGCAGTCTTTTTGGGGTGGAAGTCGCGCAAGAGATGAGGATATTGTACGGAGGTAGTGTGAACCCTGGCAATATAGGAGGTTTCGTCGCCCAACCCGATATTGACGGGGCTCTGGTAGGGGGAGCAAGCCTTGAAGCTCGTTCTCTTGCAGACATCGTGAAGCAGACGGAGGAATCAGTCTATGGTAGCTAGACCATTGGTGTTGATGATTCTCGACGGGTGGGGGATGGCTGAGGCTTGCCCATCTAACGCCATTACATTGGCTAATCCGGAGAACTTCTACCGTCTAAAACGGGAATACCCCTTCACCTGTTTACAAGCTTCTGGCCGGTCGGTGGGATTGCCGGAAGGGCAGATGGGGAACTCGGAAGTCGGGCATCTGAACATAGGAGCGGGAAGGATAGTATACCAAGAGATAACCCGCATCACCGAGGCCATCGAAGACGGTTCATTTTTTGAAAACCCTGTATTAGGGGAGGCGCTGGAGCAGGCGCGGAAAAAGGGTGGGGCCGTTCACCTTATGGGGTTGGTGTCGGACGGAGGGGTTCATAGCCACCTGGAGCATATCTTTGCTCTTCTCGAGCTGTGCCGCAAAAAAGGAATTGATCAGGTATTTGTCCACTGTTTCTTAGACGGTAGGGATGTACCACCATCCAGTGCTTTAAGTTACATAAGAGCATTGGAAGAGAAGATGGAAACGCTGGGCGTAGGCCGCATCGCTACGGTTATGGGGCGATACTGGGCCATGGACCGCGATAAGAATTGGGAACGGGTGGAAAAAGCTTACCTGGCTATGGTAAAGGGAGAGGGAGTCAAAGCCGCCAATGCGCGGGCTGCGGTACAGCAGTCGTACGAACTTCGGGTTACCGACGAATTCGTGGAGCCGACGGTGATCGTAGACGCTGAAGGGAAACCAGTAGCATTGGTGACAGACGGCGATTCCATTATATTCTTCAACTTTAGAGCAGATCGGGCTCGTCAGATAACCAGGGCTTTTGTTGACCGTGATTTTAGTGGTTTCACGCGCCCGGTGTTTCCCCGGACCTACTTTGTCTGCATGACCCAGTACGATGTAACCATAGAGGCACCTGTTGCCTTTGGCCCACAAAACCTGTCGAACACCTTAGGAGAAGTCTTGTCGGAGGCTGGTCTTGTCCAATTGCGCATCGCCGAGACCGAAAAATATGCGCACGTTACCTTCTTTTTCAATGGAGGGGTAGAAGAGCCTAACCCCGGCGAGGACCGAATTCTTATCCCGTCTCCGCGAGTGCCTACCTATAATCTCAAGCCGGAGATGAGCGCCTACGAGGTCACGGACAGGGTAATCGAAGAAATAAGGAAGGGCAGGTACGACGTCATTATCATGAATTACGCCAACCCTGACATGGTTGGCCATACCGGGGTACTGGAAGCAGCGGTTCAGGCCATCAAAGCGGTAGATGAATGCCTGGGCCGGGTGGTGGGGGCGGTACAGGCGGCTGGAGGGATAACGCTGGTAACCGCAGACCATGGCAACGCGGAAACCATGTGTGAACCGGGGACCGAAGAACCTCACACGGCCCATACCTGTTCCCAAGTGCCCTTTATTTTGGTCAGCGAAGAGCACCGTAAGTGCCGCTTGCGTTCAGGGGGTTCCCTACGGGACATCGCTCCCACCATGCTTGCCTTGCTGGATCTGCCGGTTCCTGCGGAAATGACGGGGAAAAATTTGATTCAGTGTTAGACGCAGATCCCCATGACACGTGACAGTGCCACCATTAGAGAATGAAAACCTGGTTCCTTTTTTGTGTGACCCAGAAAATCGTCAATAGAAAATAATCTGTGTATATCAGTGAACATCTGTGTGCATCTGTGGCCAATTAACTAACAACTTAGGAAGGAGAGAGTGAAAGTGAGCATTATCACCGAGATTTACGCCAGAGAGATACTGGATTCGCGGGGAAACCCGACGGTGGAGGTCGAGGTCCTTTTAGAAGATGGGACCATGGGACGGGCTGCGGTTCCTTCCGGCGCGTCCACTGGTGCTTTTGAGGCGGTGGAACTGCGGGATGGGGACGCAGAGCGTTTCGGCGGCAAAGGCGTGCTGAATGCGGTGGATAACGTCAACACGGTCATCGCCCCGGAGGTTGTGGGGATGGATGCGCTCGACCAGGTGGGGATTGACCGGTTGATGATTGACCTCGATGGGACTGACAACAAGGGCAAGCTGGGAGCTAACGCTATCTTAGGCGTGTCGATGGCTGTGGCGCGGGCTGCTGCTTCCTACCTATCCATGCCGCTTTACCAGTACCTGGGCGGCGTAAACGCCAAAGAACTGCCGATCCCGCAAATGAACATCTTGAACGGCGGCAAGCACGCGGATAATAATGTGGACATTCAAGAATTCTTGATCCTACCGGTAGGAGCTACTTCTTTTGCCGAGGCCCTGCGCATGGGGGTGGAGGTCTACCATACCCTGAAGAAGGTATTGAGTAAAAAAGGGTTTTCTACTTCCATCGGGGATGAAGGAGGATTTGCTCCCAACTTGCCTTCGAATGAAGCCGCGATTGAAGTAATTTTGGAGGCTATTGAAACGGCGGGGTACAAGCCGGGGAAGGATATTTACCTGGGACTGGATGTTGCTGCCAATGAGATTTTCAAGGACGGGAAATACGTTTTTGCCAGCACCGGCCAAGAGCTGACCGCCGATGGGGTGGTCGAGTTTTACGATGGCCTTGTGCGTAAGTATCCTATCATATCCCTGGAAGACGGGCTGCAGGAAGAAGACTGGGAGGGGTGGAAAAAGCTCACCCGTAAGCTGGGCAAGAAGATTCAGATCGTCGGAGATGATATTTTCGTAACCAATCCCCAGCGTTTTACCACAGGAATAAAAAAGGGTGTGGCCAACAGCATACTTATCAAACTGAATCAGATAGGCACGGTCACTGAGACCTTGGATACGATTGAAATGGCTAAAAGAGCCGGTTACACCTGTGTAGTATCCCACCGTTCAGGGGAAACCGAGGACACCTTCATCGCTGACCTGGTAGTAGCGACCAACGTAGGGCAGATAAAGACCGGGGCTCCGGCCAGGACTGACCGGGTAGCGAAATACAACCAGCTATTGCGGATAGAAGAAGAATTAAGCGATATCGGGCTGTATCGTGGGTTGGGGGTTTTCTATAATTTACAAAAATGAATACATTTTTGCACCCGCGTGTGCTACAATGTGTTTAGTTTGGACTAGTCTTGGCACAGGAGGTGAAGTTATTGCTCAAAATCATAGTTACAGCTTTGCAGGTGCTGGTGGGGCTCGGGTTGATCTCCACGGTTATCCTGCAATCAGGTCGCAGCGCGGGTATTTCTGGGGCTATTGCCGGCGGGGCCGAAGCCATATTCGGGCGTAAGAAGAGCAAGGGGCTGGACGAATTACTCAACCGGCTCACAACCGTTCTGGCCGTACTTTTTATGATCCTTACGCTAACTCTGGCGCTGATGGGATAACGGATATCACAACTTAAGAAAGGGTGAAACCAGTAGCAATGGATGTAACTGCAATCATTCCGGTATCAGGCATATTCGCCTTGTTGTTCGTCGCTTATTTGACATGGAGCATATTCAAGATGGACCGGGGCACGGCAGATATGCAGAATGTTGCCGATGCCATTCGGGAAGGCGCTTATGCCTTTCTTAGAAGACAGTACGGGACGATTATGACCCTGGCCGTGGTGGTGGCCGTTCTACTGTACTTTGTTACATCGAAGCAGACGGTAGGGCCCGAAGGCAAACAGGTGGTCATAGGATACCGTACAGCCCTGGCCTTTTTCCTGGGAGCTACTTGCTCGGCTATCGCAGGGTTTATTGGCATGTACGTGGCTGTTAACTCAAACATAAGGGCTGCAGCAGGAGCCTTGCGTAGCTTCCCAGACTCTCTTAAGGCTTCGTTCCGGGGCGGAGCTGTAACAGGCTTGGCGGTTACCGCTCTGAGCCTCCTGGGTGTATGGGGCCTGTTCACGGCTTACGGGGGCAGAACCAATCCGGAAATTGCCCCTCTACTCATAGTTGGGTACGGATTCGGCGCCAGTTTTGTGGCTTTGTTTGCCCAGCTGGGCGGCGGGATCTATACGAAGGCAGCTGACGTGGGAGCGGACATCGTAGGGAAGGTAGAGGCCGGGATTCCCGAAGACGACCCCCGCAACCCGGCAGTGGTGGCTGACCTGGTTGGGGATAACGTTGGGGACTGTGCCGGTCGTGGAGCCGACCTGTTTGAATCCACGGCAGCTGAGAACATAGGGGCGATGGTTTTAGGAATCGCTTTGTACCCTGTATTCGGGGTTAATGGTTTATTGTTCCCACTGGTGGCCCGTGCTTTCGGGATTATCGCCTCCATAATCGGCATCATGTGCGTGCGCGGGAAAGAAAACGAAGACCCGATGTGGGCCCTAAACCGCGGGTACTTCGTGACAACCCTGTTCTGTGTAATCTTCCTCTACTACGTGGTCAACAACATGCTGACCGGCGTCAATCCCGAGACCGGTCAAGCCATAAAATCCATGAACTTCTTCTGGTGCGCCATCATCGGAGTTGCCTTGAGCTATATTTTTGTTCTCTTGACCCAGTACTATACAGACATTCATTTCCGACCAGTAAAAGAGATCGCCAAGGCTTGTACTACCGGACCTGCAACCACCATTATTCAGGGAACTGCTGTAGGGATGGAAAGCGTTGCCCTGCCCGTAATATTCATCTCGGCAGCGATTTACGGCGCATATACCTTAGGGGCAACTAGCGGGCTTGGAGCCGAAGGCGGTCTTTACGGGACTGCCGTAGCCACTATGGGCATGCTATCGACCTGTGCGTTTATACTGGCTATGGACACCTTCGGACCGATTACCGACAATGCCGGGGGGATCGCCGAGATGTCTGGGGCACCCGAGACGGTTCGCTTAAGAACAGACCGGTTGGATGCCTGCGGCAACACCTGTAAGGCTCTGACCAAGGGGTACGCCATCGGCAGTGCGGCTCTGGCCACGTTCTTGCTGTTCCGGGCTTACCTGGACGAAGTAGTCATCAAGGTGCAAGCGCTTCCTGCGGAAAAAATAGCTGCCAACCCTGAACTGCAGATGATAGGGAAGCACCTGCCCGTTGACATAGGGAACGTCAAGGTGTTCATCGGTGCTTTTGTAGCCCTGATGCTGGTATTTCTTTTCAGCTCGACTGCCATCCGAGCTGTGGGCAATGCCGCTCAATCGGTTATTATCGAGGTAAGAAGGCAGTTCCGGGAGATCCCGGGGTTGATGGAAGGGAAGGCTAAGCCGGAATATGGACGTTGCGTAGACATAGTAACTGCCCGGGCTTTGAAGGAAATGGTTCTGCCAGGTATGCTGGTGGTAGTCACTCCTATCCTGGTCGGAATCCTGCTAGGACCGGCGGCAGCAGCTGCTTTCCTGATGGTGGGTACCATCGGCGGGGTCGTGGTTGCGCTGTACCTCAACAACGGCGGCGGTGCTTGGGACAATGCCAAGAAACTTATCGAGCTCGGACACTACGGCGGTAAAGGTTCGGAAGCGCATGCGGCCGGGGTGGTAGGCGATACAGTGGGTGACCCGTTCAAAGATACAGCCGGGCCATCCTTGCACGTTCTGGTCAAGCTGATAAGCACCATTACTCTGGTCTTAGTAGGAAGTTTCTTCATGTTCATATAAGTTAGGCGTTTGGGCGCGGGGTGGGAATACCACCCCCTTTTTGGTTTTGGGGAGGAGAGGATCGTGGACAACGTCCATCCCAAGGCAGAACCGTTTCTCCTAACCGGGAACTCAGGAACATGCATTCTGTTAATTCATGGTTTTACTTCTTCTCCATCTGAACTGAGGGAATTGGGAGAAAGACTGAACCAACAGGGCTTCACCGTGAGGGCACCCTTATTGCCGGGGCACGGGTCGAGCCCGGTTGACCTCAATGAGACTACCTGGCACGATTGGTATGGTAAGGTGAAAGGCGAGGTAGAAGGTCTGCAATCTCTTTGCAGTTCGCTGTTTCTAGTGGGGCTGTCCATGGGTGGACTGTTAGCCCTGAAGGCTGCGGCCGAGTTAGAAGGGATAAGGGGAGTAGTTACGATTAACGCTCCTATTTTTTTCAAAGGTTCCCTGGTGCCGTTTGCTCGCATCCTGAGGTTCATCAGACCGTATATGCCCAAGAAACTGGATGATAACTACCGCATTATGAGGGAACAGGACCGGTTTGCTTATGACGAGATACCGGTAAAGGCGTTTTTGAGTGTTAGGGAGCTATCAAGACAGGTGGTCAGGGACTTGAAAAACGTCAAGGTGCCGGTTCTGATTTTTCAATCCAAGAACGACGAGTCTATCGAGGAGCGAAGTGCTCTGGTTATCAGGGGCCAAGTGGGGAGCCAAGAAGAAAACCTTATATGGCTTGAAAAATCGAGTCATGTGGCTACAATGGGGCCTGAGTTACCGTTCATAACTAGAGAGATATGTCGGTTTATTCATAAACATACCAATTAGAGGACATTACAACCATATGTAACAGGGAGGTTTCGCACGGCATGACTAGGGATGAAGCGCTTAAACTTTTGAAAAGATACCTTAAAAACAAGAACCTGTTCAACCACTGCCTGGCGGTGGAGGCCATAATGCGCGGTGTGGCCCGGCGTTTCGATGAAGATGAGGAAGAGTTCGGATTGGCTGGGCTTTTGCACGACATAGACTACGATTCCACCGCTAACGATCTGTCGCGCCATTCTCTGGTAGGTAGTGAGATGCTGGCTCAAGAGGGGCTTCCCCCAGAAATCGTTTACGCGGTGAAGGTCCACAACGACGCCCACGGTCTGGAGCGTAAGTCTCTGCTTGACAAGGCCTTGTACGCCGCGGACCCCGTAAGCGGGTTCATCGTGGCCGCAGCTCTTATCCGGCCGGAGAAAAAGCTGGAGGTCGTGGATGTGGATTTTTTGCTGAACCGCTTCAAAGAGAAGTCGTTTGCCCGGGGAGCCCGGCGGGAACAGATGGCTGCCTGCGAGGAGTTTGGCATGAGCTTGCCCGAGTTTTTGGAATTATCTCTGAGGAGCATGCAGGCAATAGCGCCTGCCTTGGGACTATAAATTCAGGAAAAGTTGAGAGTGAGGGAGATTTTATTTGATAACCCGCGATGAGATAATCGCCTATATGGAACAGAAGAGCTACCGGCCCCTCGGGTATCTGGAGCTTAAGGAAGCCCTGAACGTCTCCGAGAAAGATGAGACGGCTTTTGCCCGGTTGTTGGGCCGGATGGAAAAGGAAGGCGATATCGTCCAGACCCGGAAGGGAAAGTATGGATTGCCCCGGATGATGAACCTCGTTCGAGGCGTCATTTCCATTAGTCCCAGGGGATTCGGAATCCTGAGGCCTGACGAACACACCGAAGGAGAGATATTCGTTTATGGAAGGGATCTCAACGGGGCCATGCATCACGACCGGGTGATGGTGCGGATTAACCGCACAGGAGCGGGAGGTCAGCGCCCGGAAGGCGAAGTAATTCGGGCGCTAGAGAGGGCTCACCGGCAGGTGGTGGGGACGTTCCGAAAACTCAGGCCGCTGCCCCAGGTCATTCCCGATGATCCGCGTTTGCTCTATCCGGTTTACGTCAAACCCAAGACTAAGATGAGGGTGAACGATGGCGATAAGGTCCTGGTAGAAATCACGGTTTGGCCCGACAAGGACCGGTATCCGGAAGGCAGGATAATCGAGGTACTGGGCGGTAAAGGGGAACCAGGACTGGATGTGCTGTGCATAATAAGAAAATTTCAGCTTCGAGACGAATTCCCAAGCCAGGTCGTGAAAGAAGCTCGACGGGTAGCGGTTTTACCGGGCGAAGACGAATTAGCTCAGAGGCGGGATCTTCGCGAGTGGAAGATGGTGACCATTGACGGCGAAGATGCAAAGGACCTCGATGATGCGGTTTCGATTGAAAGAACACAAGGGGGTTATCGCCTCGGGGTTCATATTGCCGATGTTTCTCATTACGTGAGCGAAGGCGGTGTTTTGGATAAGGAAGCTTTCAGAAGAGGAACCAGCGTGTACCTTACAGACAGGGTCCTGCCCATGCTTCCCCCAGAGCTATCAAACGGAATATGCAGCCTCAACGCGGGGGAGGACCGCCTGGCAGTCAGTGTAGTTATGGACATAGACGAAAAAGGAGAGGTAAGGAATTACGAGATTTTCAAATCTGTTATCCGGGTCAAAGAGAGGATGACCTACACTGACGTGAACAAGATACTTCTGGAAAACGACCCGGATCTTCGGATGCGTTACTCGGAACTAGTGCCTGATTTTGAAGTCATGGGGGAACTCTGCCGGATATTGCGAAAACGACGCATGGACAAAGGTGCTTTGGACTTCGATTTTCCCGAGACTAAGATAATTGTGGACGAAAAAGGGTGGCCAGTCGCCGTGGCCAGGATGGAGCGGCAGTTGGCCGAGATGATAATCGAGGAATTCATGATCAAGGCCAATGAAGTCGTGGCTGAGCACCTGTACAGTCTGAAAGTTCCAACTCTTTACCGGGTTCACGAAAGACCGGACGAGGACAGCATTAGGGAACTGAACCGCGTACTCGGGGTGTTTGGACACCGCGTAGCAGAGCGAGAGGTTCAGCCGAAGCATTTCCAGGAGATACTTGAAAAGATAAAGGACAGGCCGGAGGAGAGAACGGTCAGCACTATAATCTTGCGTTCGATGCGGCATGCCCGGTATGCTCCGCAACCTTTAGGCCATTTCGGCCTGGCGTCTGCACATTATACCCACTTCACTTCCCCCATCCGGCGTTATCCGGACTTAGTTGTGCACCGGGTTCTCACTTACTTGCTGGAAAAGGGAGCGATACCAGCCAAGAAACGAACGGCCTGGGAGATGAAGATGCCGCTTTGCGGCGAACACTCGACACTGAGAGAGATAACAGCCGAAGAGGCGGAACGGGAATCGGCGGACCTGAAGAAAGCCCAGTACATGAAGCAGTTCGTAGGCGAATTCTTCGACGCTGTTGTTTCTTCGGTAACCTCTTTCGGCCTTTTCGTCGAACTGGAGAACACCGTTGAGGGACTTGTCCACGTGTCGTCTATGGCCGATGATTATTACGAGTTCGATGACCGCAGCTTCAGTTTGACAGGCAGGCACACGGGTAAACGGTTCCGCATCGGTGACCGGGTGAGGGTACAACTGGTCAACGTGAACATCGACGAAGCTAAGATAGACTTTGAACTTGCAGGCTAGCGACGCCAGACGCGAGCCGCTCGAAGGCTTTGGCTTTGGTTGACGAGTGCTCGCGACGTGTTATATAATGGGAATGCGAAGCAAAGGAAATCATGCAAGTAACCCTGGCTGGAGAAAGAGAAGCTTCAAGCTCGAGTCGGGGTTTATTTTATCTGCCGAAGGTGGGTTTCAGAATGAGCAAGGAAGGTTATAAAGTAGTGATTGAGAACCGCAAAGCCCGCCATAATTATCATATTGAAGAAACGTATGAAGCCGGCCTTTGCTTGGTAGGGACCGAAGTAAAGTCCTTGCGAGAAGGAAAAGGGAACATACAGGACGCTTATGCAGAGGTCAAGGACGGGGAAGTATGGGTGAACAACTTCCATATAAGCCCCTATGAGAAGGGCAACAGGTTTAACCACGAACCTAAACGGCCGAAGAAACTGCTTTTACACCGCCGGGAGATAAACCGTCTCTACGGTTTGGTTCAGAAAAAAGGTTATACGCTCGTCCCTTTGCGAATATATTTCAAAGACGGAAAAGCTAAGATGGCCCTGGCGGTGGCCCGCGGCAAGAAGATGCACGACAAACGTGAGGACATGGTAGCGCGGGATGTGAAGCGGGAGATTGAACGGGCCATGAAGGCCAAATGAACCACGAGGGGGCGTAATGGTTTCGACGGGGGAATAGATGGGTTGAGTAGCGAGCCGAGTTGCCGCCAGCTCGTTAAAACGGCGGGAAAACAATAACTGCCAACAACGAATTAGCTCTGGCAGCTTAGTGCTGCCACGTCCGGCTGGCCAGCCCTACGGGTCAGTGCAGGGCGTCACCTAGTAGGGATACTCTGGAAGCCTTTCTCCCTGGGGGCCTTCAGGGGAAACACACAGGGATAGCCTGAGGGTAGCCTGTCTGTGGGCGGCCTGAGGGCGAAAGCCAAAACACAGACTGCGCTCGGAGAGACTCGGCTGGTCTTTCTTCCGGACGGGGGTTCGACTCCCCCCGCCTCCACCAGAAAATGAAAGCCAGTTTTCTAGAACTGGCTTTGTTGCTATTCCAAGACTGCATACGCTAGATGTACACACCTGCAGGAGTCGGAGAGGTATTGGGTGAATAAGGGGTTATAAGAAGTATGGGGAGATTTCTTCTATGAAAAAAGTCACTGCTTTTATTGGGAGTCCTCGTAAAAAGGCAACCTACCAGGCAGTTCAGGAGTTTGAAAAAGACTTGAAGCAATATGCTGGGATCGACTTTGAGTATGTTTTCCTGAAGGATTATAACCTTGAGTATTGCAGAGGCTGCTTATCATGCTTTGATAAAGGAGAAGAAAATTGTCCTTTGCACGATGATCGGGATAAATTGCTTGAGAAGATTGAGCATTCAGATGGCGTCATTTTTGCTACCCCAATCTATGCATTTCAGGTGCCAGCCCGTATGAAGAACTTTCTGGACCGATTTGCTTATTATTACCATCGACCAAAATTTTTTGACAAGACTTTCACAGCCATTGTCACCCAGGGCTTTTTTGGTGGAAAAGATGTTCAAAAATATCTGGAAGTTATGGGAGAAAACTTTGGCTTTCAAGTGACAAAAGGAAGTTGTTTAACGACATTGGATCCAATGACTGAAAATCAACAGAAAAAATTAATACAGGAAATCAAAAAAGCTGCTGCAAGATTTTACAAGGAACTTATGCGTTCCTCTCCCCCAACGCCTTCATTGTTCAGACTGATGATGTTTAGGATGGCACGAACAAACGTTATGGTTTTAGATAAGAAGTACTCGGATTATCACTATTTCAAAGATAAAGGCTGGTTTGAAAATGATTACTATTATGATACAAACTTGGGGCTAATAAAAAAGTTAGCAGGGTATTTATTTGATTTTTTAGGTCGGCAGATGGTTAAATATAAATAATATTGTTATTGATAGTTAGAGGGGGGTAATAGTAAATTAATTGGCATTTCGGGTCTGTCAAGTTATTTGTGTAAACCCCATTTAGTAACTAAATCATAGGTAGGGCTCGACTCTTTCCTTGAACAGGATTATCAGTTGGGATAGAATCAATCCCCAGTTCTTAATCGAAACAGTCCA
>NZ_JABUEX010000051.1:0-15677 GCF_013314835.1 Syntrophothermus sp. | reverse complement strand
AGCACAGGTATAAAGTCTGGAATCAAGTCAATGGGCGAAAGGGCATAACCAACCGTTATCCCTGCTAAAATCTTAGCTGTCAGCGGCGTGTCTTTGCTTTTAAGGCATAAAAACACAGCCGGAATATCTGTTTTCAGTTGCTTTGCTCTTTCTTTTAGATTAATGGCATCCATCTCAATTCCGTTTTTCGCTGCATAAACAGCTTATTTTTCTATTTACATCTATCCTGACCACACAACCTCGGCTTTTTCAAAAAACATCTAAATCGAGCACTCGCAAACCTCTGACATCTAACCTAACCACACGCCGAGCGCCGACATCTAAATCGTTCTGTCAGATCCAAAATCATGCCTTTGGACTTATTCCCACGAAGCGATATTTTCACGATTTTAGTACATCAGATTTTTACATCCAAATCCTGAAAAGCCTTTATTTCAAGGCTTTTCTACACACTCGCTCATTCACCCTTGACATCAATACTACCGTCTCAACGTGCCCGCTCTGGGGAAACATGTCGACCGGCTGCACTGCATTTATTGTGTAACCTTGGTTTGCCAGGTGGCCCAGGTCTCTCGCCAAGGTAGCCGGGTTACAGGAGACGTACACCAGGCGGGCCGGGCCCATAGCAACCAAGGCCTGCAGGAACCCCCGATTGAGTCCCTGGCGCGGCGGGTCTACCACGGCTACATCTGGTCGCTCGTGATCCAAGGCGGCATTCGTGACCCAGTCCTCAACCCTCTGGGCGATAAACCGCACATTCTTGATACCGTTACCTCTGGCATTCTTCTGTGCATCCGCTACAGCTTTCTTGTTCTCTTCCACGGCGATAACTTTTTTCGCTCTCTCGGCTAAAAACAAAGCTATAGTCCCCACCCCGGAATAGGCGTCGAGTACCGTTTCCGTCCCATTTAGCTCAGCAAATTCTCGGACGATGCGGTAAAGCACCTCAGTTTGGACATGGTTCACTTGAAAGAAAGAGCCGGGAGAAATGTCGAAGCTCAAATGCTCTATCTTATCGGTTATCTCTGGTTTGCCGGAGAGAAGTCTGAACTTCGGTCCCAAAGCCAACGGGCTCCTGCCCGGGTTGATGTTTTGGTAAACCGAAGTTAGCTGGGGAAAAGCTTCACCGAGGCTCTGAAGGAAATGAGGGTTCAGCGATTTTTCATAAGCAGTAACAAAGACAGCCATCATTTCTCCTGTTGCAGAGCTTTCGCGGATGACCAGGTTTCGCAACCATCCATGGCCGGTCTCGGGATGGTAAACCTCTACGCCCGATTCAGTAAGGGATTGCTCCAGGTAACCTAGAAGGTTATTGACCGCTGGGCTGAAGAGCAAGCAATCTCGTGCAGGAACTGCCTCGTAGCTTCCAGGTTTAAAAAATCCAAAAAACACCCGACCATCGCTTTTCCCGGCATGAAATTGGCCTTTATTCCGGTAACGCCACGGGTTATCCATCCCCATAACAGGCAAAACCTCACACTCAAGATGTCCTATCCTCCTCAGCGCCTGCGCCACCACTTCTCTTTTCAGTTCCAATTGCCGAAGGTACTCGATGTGCTGGAGCTGGCAACCCCCACATTTCCAAAAAACCGGACAAGCTGGAGTTGCCCGGTGCGCGGAAGGAGCAACTATCTCTTCTAAGGTAGCTCGAGCATAATTAGACCTAACCTCTGTTATCCGGGCCAGCACCGTTTCCCCTGGAATGGCTCCAGGCACGAACACCGTAAACCCCCTAATCTTACCGACGCCTTCACCGCTGTGGCTAAGACCGGCAATGTTCACTTCATATATCTCTGTCGCGGCAACAGGCCTGTCCTTAACCTGCATTCACAACCTCCTGTCATCGCACAGCATACCGCACCCCGGGGTCAATTCCTCTCTCACCCGCACAACCATTAAGTCACCACATAGTACTCGTTGTCTTTGACCACCCTGCCCTGAGCTATAAGGCGTTCCAGGTGCTTGACATCCATATTCCTTTCTATAACCCGGTACAACGCTTCGTATTCTTCCGGGTAGTTATATTTACCGTAAATTGTCTTCCAGCTCACTATTTCGTTCAAAGTAGCCTTGCCAAAGCGCTTGAGATTGGCCACAAGATCATCCTCCCGCTTGAAGATGATATCGCGGTAATCGCGCAGGCGCTGGCGGACATTACGCTTTACTATTCCTTCCCCGTGTCCGGCTAAAATCATGTCCGGCTGGAGTTCTATCAAGAACTCGAGGCTGGAAATAAAATCTTCAATAGAGGATACGGGGTTGCCGTAGAAAGGACCGAAATCGGTCAAATCAATATCCCCAGAATAAAGGATCCCCTCGTCCAAGAAAAAGAACCCGCAATGCCCCGGCGTGTGGCCTGGCAGGGGTAGAACTTGAATCCGGTTTTTTCCCAAGTCTATGACCTGCCCGGGAAAAAGGTGCCCGTCCGGTTTTCCTGAACTCCATTCCCCTGCCTGCATCATCAGCTTTCCAAAAACCTTTTCTTCTGAACTGCTAAACCCAAAAGCTTCCAAGAATTTCTGTTCCGATTCCATCCACATCTCTTCCATGGGATAAAGGTAGAAGGGCTTATGTATCCTGTTGCGATTGTAAACGTGATCGAGGTGGCCGTGCGTGTACAACACCACATCCACCTGCTTCTCTTCTATGATCTCAAGCAAGTGGCTGGCTGGCATGGCGGTGTCTAAGAAGCAGCACCGGTCGTCCTGTACCAACACGCAATGGCAGTACGGGAACTGGAAAAAGGGTCCTTCGATAAAAGTGATGGTGTCCGTGATCCTTTTCACAGCGTCACACCCCCTGATCGAATACCCTCGGGTCGATGGCTCGCCCCATCGCTTCGTATCCTTGCCTGCTAGGATGAGCCCCATCCAGGAAATAACTATCGATTATATTGCCGTTACCGTCTATGAAAGCCGAATAAAAATCTATAATCGGCAGGTTTTTCGCTTCAGCGTAAGCCTTTATCCACTCTCGTAGCCTGACCAATCGCCTTTCCATTTCCTCATCGTCGATGGGAATGGGCAAGCCCAGTACCGGCTTAATGCCATTCGCTTCGGCAAGTTCGACCATCCTCTTCAGGTTATCCAAAATGCGGTCATGCGATTCTCTCCAGACCACATCGTTGGTGCCTCCCATTATGACCACGTGGGTGGGACGGTGAGCTAATGCACTTCGCTCAAAGCGCCTCAACATGTCTCCCGTCGTGTTCCCGTTGATACCTTCGTTGATGACCTCGTACCCGGTTATTTCAGCCAGGTATGTCGTCCACGATGTCCTGGGACCATACGGGAACCCATAAGTAAGGCTGTCTCCTAAGCAAACGATACGTTTCACTCCCCATCTCCTCCTAGGTAAAGAACGATCACCGGTAGTGCCGACCTCGCCTTCCGGAATGAAGTAAGTTAAATCATACCTTATACCACACGTTGCCGTCTGTACCCACTATACCCATTTTTTCCAGCCTATCCAGGTGTTTGAGTAACATCAGCTTTTCCCAGAATTCATAGTAAACATGAGGATGGTCAGAGTAAATGATGCCTTTGGATGCCAGGTCATTTAGAGTCTGTGGAGTTTCCAGAAGACCTATGACCCGGGACTCTCTCTCAAAAATCTTCTGCCGATAGGCATCGAGCTCTGCTCCGATGTTCTCTGTGATGTAACGCCGGTGGCAACTGACTATCACTTGCGGGGCAAGCATCTTCAATTTCTCGATGGAGCTGAGGAAATCGTCCAAGTTGGAAAGGTAGCTGGCATACCAGGGACCAAAAGGGATCAAGTCTATATCACCGGAAAACAAAACCCCCTCCTGTTCAAAGAAAAAGCAACTGTGGCCAGGAGTATGACCAGGAGTATGGATAACCGTCGCTCTTGTTTTCCCAAAGTCGAAAACGTCTCCCTCTTGAAACATCAGGTCAATCCTCTTCACCCGAGAGGTGACGTCTGGGAAATCGGGATCGGGATGTCGTTCTCTCATCATTTTGCCATATTCTAGGTTAGGGGATTCCAACAACTCATCCCATAGTTGTAGCCCCACGTAATAGAAGTACTTTTCACGCGATACCATCGCGGGATAATCGAGAGCATGGATACAGTAAGTGGACTTAGCAAAGAGTTCGTGGCCGTGAGTATGGTCGGGGTGAAAATGGGAATAAATCACCATATCGACTGATTCAGGATCCAGTTCCGCGAAAGCTTTCCTTCCCGCCCCGGTGTCGAACACGGCTTTCACGTCCCCGTCCACGTACAGGCAGTGGCAATAAGGGTAAGCCGCTTTGGACTGGGCCCGGATTATCTTTATCGGTCCTGTCAGTTCTGTCATGACACGTAATCCCCCGTGATTCAAGCAGTCTCAAGCACCTACGGTGCAACCTTCTTTTCCATACTGTCCAAAACCGTCTTCAGTTTTTCGATGTTTTCCCCATATCCGGCCCAGTTGCCCTGCCGCAGGTTTTCCTGGGCCTGGTCGTAATAGTCTTGCGCTTGTTTGACCAGTTCTTCCAGAGTAACTTCGCCGGGAGCAACCCGGGTTAGATCAGGACGGGTTTCCTGGGCAGTCTGGTTTTCACCGAACAACTGGACCATGGCCTCATCCAGGCTCTCGGCCATGACAACCCTGTCTCCGTAAACGGCAATGACGGCTCTCAGCTCCGGGATCTGGCTTTGTTCCGCCTGGAGGTAGAGCGGTTCAATATACAGTATCGAATGGTTGATAGGGATAACCATGAGATTACCGCGGTAAGCCCTTGACCCCCTTTGATCCCACAAGGTCAGTTGCTGCGATATCCTAGAATCCTGGTTGATGCGCGACTCCACCTGCATTGGACCAAATACCAATTCCTGTTTAGAGAAGTCGAACAAAAGAAGTCTTCCGTAATCCTCACCGTCGGAACGGGCACAGAGCCAGGCCACCATATTCTGTTTCTTGGCCGGGGTAAAAGGCATCATCAAGATGTATTCGGGCTCGGGTTCACCCGGCAGGCGCATTATGATGTAGTACGGTTCCATGTCTCTGGGCTGGTCTTCAAAAATCTCGCGCGGTATATTCCACTTGTCCTCTTTATTGTAGAACACACGGGGATCCTGCATGTGGTACACAGCCAGCATCTGGGCCTGCACCGAGAAAAGGTCCTCCGGATAGCGGACGTGCTGCCGCAACCCTTTGGGCATTTTTTCCATCGGAGTGAAAAGGCGGGGGAAAATGCGGGCATACGACCTTACTACCGGGTCCCCGCTGTCGGCCAGATAAAACTTCGTTTCTCCAGTGTACGCGTTAACAACGACCTTGACCGAGTTGCGTATATAATTGGCTCCGCTGTTTTCAAAAGGAGCTGAATACGGGTACATGTCGGTTAAGGTGTAGGCGTCTCGTATCCAGTACAGCTGGCCTGAATCTATTACCAGGTAAGGGTCCCCGTCAAACCTCAAAAAAGGAGCTATCTTGCGCATCCTTTCATCTATATTGCGATAGAACAACACGTAACTGTCAGATGTTATATCGTTTGAAAGCAGTATCTTGTAATCGTGAAAGACCCAAGCCAAAATCAACCTGCGGCCAAACGAACTGATCTTGACCCCGCTCGTGTCCTGGTAGGTGGTCCACACGTTTTTATCGCCCGACGGGTAGTCGAACTCCTGGGTTTTGGTCCTGACGAAAACATACTGGTCAGTACTCTCGCCGAAATAGATTTCCGGTCGTTCGATTTTCAGGTCAGTCAAAAACCTCGGGGGTATATCCCGGATAAACAACCGCGGCAAACCTTCTTGGGCAACCTCGTTGACCGGGCTCATTGCTACGCCATAACCGTGGGTATACTTTAGGTGTTGATTTATCCAGGTTCGCGCTTGTTCCGGCAGTTTATCCTGAGCCAGTTCCCGAGCTGCCAGCATGACCTGGCGGTATTTGCCATCGATAACATAACGGTCGACATCGATATCGTTGAACTGGTAATACAACCGGATCTCCTGTATTTCTTTGTACGTCTTCTTTAGGGGCTGCCAGTCCCACAAGCGAATATTCCTGACGGTATCTTCGTTGTTCTTAATATCATCCCAACCTAGATTGTATTGAACGTTAAACGTCTTGCTTTCCACCCTGTCGAGGCCGTAGGCCTCCCTTGTCATTTTGATGTTATGTTCAATGTACTGTTGTTCCCGCGCAAACTCGTTAGGCTCGACCGCGAACTTCTGAACAAGCCAGGGGTAAATCCCGAGTAGGGTTACCGAGGAAACCACCCACACGGCTAGGCCAGCCACGATCCAGCTCATCTTTTGGAGAAAAACATTCATGGCAATAACCAAACCGACAAGTAACGCGATAACCAGGAGCACCTTGTACCCCAGTAACCGGGCGTGAATATCGGCATAGCCCGCCCCGTATACCACTCCACTCGGCGAATACAGAAGAGCATAACCCGCAAGCTTGTATCCCCAAGCCTTCAAAAATAAGATGGCAGCCACTAGAACCGCCAGGTGCTTCTTCGAGTAGGAAAACTCCCTCCAATCAGCAAAAAATACCTCGAAGGTGACCGTCATAAGGTACAAGACCGCGGTGCAGATGGTAGCTATGATGAGAGTACCCATGAGATAACCATATAAGAGGCGGTAAAACTTGAGGCTGAAAACGTAGAACCCTATATCTTTGTTGAAAACAGGATCGGTTTTGCCGAAAGGAACCGAGTTGAGATACTGGAGAACAACCGCCCACTTTCCACCCACAATCGATGCAAGTATAAAGGCCAGGAAAAGGCTTATGGCTAAAAGTATCCACCCTGAGACGCGAGCTCCCAACCACCGTTGCCAGGGGGTTTCGGGATTGAGGTAGATGATGCTACGTCCTTCGTCATTGACCGGTGGGGGCTGGTCGCGAAGCACGTTACGCCGGGCAACCGCCAAATTAACATATATGATGGCAAAAGCAAACAGGAATGCTGCTGTTGTGACCAGTATTTTGCTTACTAGGACAGTGCCGAAAACACTGCCGAACCCCAGCGAATCGAACCACAACCAGTCAACGTACAGCCTGGCCCCGGTAGAAGCCAGCCCTACTAAAAGCAATAAAAGAATCAGCCACCCGTACCGACTAATGCCACCCTTCACCAATCTGTCTCCTTTCTTACTGTGGCTCAACCTGTGAGCCCTTGCTCTCCTGTGAAACCGGTTACATCATCTGCGCCGATTATCTGGATCAGTAGATGCCTTTAAGCAGCGTTTCTTTCCGCAGACCGGAACAGTTGCAGCGTGTAGCCGCAGGGATCGAGCGAACAGTCTCCACGATGACGCGTCCCAGCGAGTATCCTTCTGAGTAGAATATCTCTTCCAGTTCACGGTGCTCCCAAGGTTCTACCACGCCTTCAGCGTAATTGACGACCAGGTATAACCCGGCGTAACATGCCCCTATTTCCCGGGCCAGGTATACTTCAGGGCACAGACTCTGACCTACCACGTCAGCCCCGGCCATTCGGAACAGGTTGACCTCGGCCGGGCTTTCAAAGTGTCGCCCGTCGGTGACCGCATAAACCCCGCGATCAAATACCCGATACGAAGTCAGTCTGGCAGCCGTTTCTACTAATAAACGGCGCAGTTCGGAACAAAGTGCCTCTCGCATTATCAGAAGATAGTGATCGTCGAGCCCGACGTCTTTCCGCATGGAAAAGTCTATGTAGTCGTTAGGCACAACCACATCCCTGGGTTTGAGCAGGTGGTTTATACCCCCTACTCCCCCTTCACCGATTATCTTTTGAACCCCCGCCTCCCGCAAAACCCAAAAAACCTGCTGGGATGCCTGTTTGCGGGTTACCCCTTGCCTCCAGCCGTGCATGCGGCAGGTCAGAATATGACGGGATTCTCCCTCTTTCGTAGTCAGTTCAAAACGTTTAAAAGCCGGGCTTCTGCCGTAAGGGGTATCGAACTGCAATCCGTCTTCGATCGCACGCACATAATCAAGCCCCAATTCCTCAGGGAAGTCTATGTTGAAGGTGCTGGATCCCCCGATGACCGCATATTCGCAAGCAGGGATACTCTTCACGCTTCTCGCCCCTCTCACAGCTCATCGTAAACCTGCAGAATCTTGTATTCGGTGTCCCTCAAAGCCGGAGTCTTTCCCGTTTTCCTGATAAGCTCTATCATGCGCTCCCGGCTCATCCTGTAGCAGAGTCCGGTAGCTTTGACCACGTTCTCTTCAATCATGATGCTGCCCAGGTCATCGGCTCCGAAAAAGATCGACAACTGCCCTATTTGCTCTCCCTGGGTAACCCACGAACCCTGAATGTGCTGTATGTTATCCAGGTACAGCCGGCTCAAGGCCAGTGTACGCAGGTACTCACTGCTGGTTACCTTTTGCCCCATCAGTTCGTTGTTACCTGGCTGGTAGGTCCACAGGATAAAAGCGCGAAACCCTCCGGTCCGGTCCTGCAGCGAACGCACAGCTTCTAGGTGGGCCAGGCGGTGCTCGGGCCCGTCAATGCTACCCATCATCATGGTGGCAGTAGTCTTGAGGCCGGTTTCGTGAGCCTCCTCCATTATGCGCAGCCACTCTTTGGTTTTTATCTTGTTGGGGCTGATGTACGACCTTATCTCATCATGCAGCACTTCTGCCCCGCCTCCCGGCAGGGAATCCAGACCGGCTGCGGCCAGCCTTTTCAATGTCTCGCGGGTAGTAAGGCCCGACACTTTGGCGATGTGAGCTATCTCGGGGGCGGTAAGAGAGTGCACGGTGATATCAAAGTTTTCTTTTATGCTTCGAAACATGTTTTCAAAAAACTCTATGCCTAAATCAGGATGCAGGCCTCCCTGTATCATTACCTGCGTGGCCCCGAGATCAAGGGCTTCTCGGATCTTGTTGAACAATTCTTCTTCCGTTATCACGTAGCCGTCCTCTGCCCCAGGAGAACGGTAGAACGCGCAAAATCTGCATCCACACGAGCATATGTTTGTATAATTGATATTGCGATCGATAATGAAAGTCACAAGATTGTCGGGAAAAAGCCGGTCCCTGACCAGAGCCGCAGCCTGTGCCAGCTCTAATAGATCAGCTTCGTGAAAAAGAAACAAGAACTCCTCTGACTCCATGCGCCGGCCCTGGACCAGCTCGGCCAGAATATTTTTGGCATTCAACGCTTATACCTCCAAGAACTCCAGTGAAGGGACGCCTGTTAAGGCTCCTATACTGTGAGCTTCTTCGTAATACCGCCTCAGTCCCTGTTTGAGCTTCGCATCAAAGCCGAACTTGAGAACGGAGAAATACTCCTCCAAGAATTGCGCGGAGAATGAACTACCATTGACCGCGGCCTGGGCTACTTCCTGCGTCCGGTTCAGACTATACTGAACCGAGCTTACCAACGCTTTCTGTATGAATGTAGCCTCCTCTAAGTTGGTTTCAGCAAAATCCCGACGTACAGCCCATACCGCGCAAACCATGGGTTCTCCGGTATAATCCTTCCACTCCTCGCCGAGGTCATAGACAAAAAGTTCACCGTTCGCCCGCTGGCTGGAATGCATGGCGTCGTCCCCAATCAACAACGCAGCGTCCGCCTCCTTCAGCATGAAGTCGAGATCGGGCTCTGTTACCGCGTACTCCGCTTCCAGCTTGTACTTGCGTTCCATCAGTATGCGTAACAAAACGTGGGAGGTGGCCGAAACGTTAGTCAGGGCTATCCTCTTTCCGCCTAATTCTGCTATGGGAAGTTTCGAAAAAAGAAGGATGCTCATCACCCTGCCGTCGCAACTTATCGAGATACCAGGAACCAGCAGCAGATCTTCCGCATTTCGGGCATACTGTATAGAAGATATGGGAGTAAGGTCTAGTTCTCTGCTCACAAGCATCCGGTTCAGCTGAGCGGGTGTGCCCTGCACCAGCTCTATGTCCGGCAGAGCGTCAAGCGCTCTCAACCCGTACAGTACGGGGAAACAGTTGAGAAACCGAATATGTCCAATCCTTGCTCTCACCGTAAAAATGCCCCTTTTCGTTTTCAGACTGGAACGCTGTCTAGACTAATACCTGGCAACAACGTTGTAGACGGTATCTCTTTCTACCGGCTCGTAGCCAGCCGCTTTGATCAACCGTATGAGTTCTGGTTTAGCAATTCCTACGTCGGTCTTAGCACCCGCCGCGTGGGTAATCCGTTCTTCCACCACCGTGCCGTCTAAGTCATCGGCCCCAAATTCCAGGGAAAGCTGAGCTAAAGGCACTCCCAGCATTATCCAGAAGGCTTTTATATGATCCACGTTGTCGAGCATCAGACGCGATATGGCGAGAACCTTGAGATCTTCCACTGCCGTCGTGCGCTGGATATGACTTAGCCGGGTGTTTTCGGGATGGAAAGGCAGAGGTATAAAAGCTTGAAAGCCCCCGGTCTCGTCCTGAAGTTCGCGCAATGACAATAGGTGGTCAACCCTGTCTTCAATCGATTCGATGTGCCCGTAAAGCATGGTAGCGTTGGTACGTAATCCTAATTGATGAGCAGTGCGGTGCACGTCGAGCCATTCCTCGGCCGTAGCTTTCCTGGGACAAGTGATACCACGCACTTCGTCCTTCAATATCTCCGCTCCGCCTCCGGGAAGCGACCCCAGGCCTGCAGCTTTAAGGGTCTCCAAGACTTCCCTAACGGTGAGACCAGATATCTTTGAAAAATACTGTATCTCCACCGCGGTAAACGCTTGGAGGTGAACATGGGGAAATTCCCGATGCAGCTCGTTTATAACCTGTACATAATAATCAAACGGGAGTTGGGGATGTAAAGCGCTCACCACGTGTATTTCGGTTATGTTCAGGGGTACAGCCTCTCTGGCTAGTCTCAAGGCTTCTTCCACCGTCATAGTGTAGGCACCAGGAGCCTTTGCATCCCTGCCAAAGGCGCAAAACTCGCACTGGGAAATGCAAACATTAGTAAGGTTGATGTGTCGGTTCACGTTGAAGTAAACATCGCGCCCGGTTTTTCTCCACTTAACCGCCCTGGCCATCTCCCCCAGGGTTAGGATATCATTTACAGAAAAGAGATAAATTCCCTCCTCCCGGTTCAGTCTTTCTCCGTCTTCGACCTTCGCTCTTATTTCGCTCAATCTCCTGTCCATCGTGTCTCTTTCTCCTCGCAACACTTTATTTAGGTTGGATCCTTAAACTATTATAGCAAAAACGATTACGGTCCTATTTTATTTTTCAGTCAGTTTTTAACCCTCAGTGTACGCATCCGATTTATGGCTGCAGCTGTTTCCAATATCCTAGGAAACGCCAGGTCCCCAGGGTGTTGCCCGTAGAATGGCGAAACCACATCTAGCCCTTTTTCTGTTATGTCGTTATACACTAATTCCAACACTTGACGCAGCGAACGTTGCCCATCGACGTAACGCGTGCAATACAGAATGATATCGGCGATAGCTCGCGTCTGGCTGGAATCAACTATCTGTTCTACTAAACTCAAATCGATTGTCAGCTCGCCAAACACCACCGTGTGCAGACCTCTGGCCTCAGCTTTCACTTTGCGCCCGCGGAACGGATTAAAGCTTTCCTTGAGAGGCACGCGTTGTCTGCAAGCCGGCAAACCTCCCGGAACTTCCGGCTGCCTTTTGGTGGGCAACTGCCGGGCAGTCAGCTTGGCTTCCTTCGTCACATCATGTGGACGATAATTATCCATCATAATTACGGTGTCGCACACGTCGAAGTAGTCCCCTGCCCCGCCCATGACTATTATGGTCGATACCCTTTTTTCGCGGTACAACTGCTGCACCCGGTCGATGTAAGGGGTAATAGGTTCTTTCTCCTTCGGTACCAGCATCTGCATGCGGGCATCCCTGATCATGAAATTGGTGGCACTTGTATCTTCGTCTAGGAGCAAGACCTCGGCTCCCATTTCCAGGGCTTCGATTATGTTGGCTGCTTGGGAAGTGCTGCCACTGGCATTTTCAGTAGTGAAGCTGCTCGTAGGCTCTCCCGACGGCAAGTTGCTGATAAAAGTAGTTATGTCAACTTTTTGCACATAACGCCCATCCTCGGCTCGGATTTTGACCGCGGTCGGATTAGTAATTACCCACTCGCGTCCGTCCCCCGCGATATGGTTGTATATTCCCCTCTCGATAGCCTTCAAAAGGGTGCTTTTGCCGTGGTACCCTCCCCCTACGATCAAGGTTACCCCGGTCGGAATACCCATACCGGTTATCGGTCCGTGATGTTTGGTGTCGATCACTACTTCAAGGGTTGAGGGAGCAAAAAACCGGACAACTTCTGAGGTGGTCATCGGCTTGTTGCTGATACCGCTTTTTCGTGGAAGAACCGAGCCGTTGCCGATAAAAGCTACCAGTCCCAGCGCCTTCAGTTGGCTGCGGATCCAGTTCTGATCTTCGAACGTCCATACGTGCCGGCGTAATTCCTCCTCCTTCCAGGCGTTCATAAAAAAGGTGCCTTCAACTACAGCTCCCAATTCCTCCGTCAACATGCTAGCCGCATCGTGTCCCAAAACAGTGCGACCGGCTGCGGGTAACCCGACAGAAATTCTGGCTTCCAAGTAATCGGTGCCGATCCTTACCGCAGTTCGTGGCAGGACCTCTTGTTCCCCGGCATCGATGTGAATCATCCCGCTCTTGCCCGTTCCTCTTCGCCCCTTCACAAGGCGAGCAATAACCATCTCTGCGCGACGGGCCAATATATCTCCCAACGCCACCTTGCGCTCTACTCCGTCCAGGAGATAGTCTGGAAATCCCGCCCGACTCAGGGGCACTTGAACCCGAACTCGAGATGGGGAAGCAAAAGGGTCTCCTTGTACGTGGTCTATATAGAGTAAGTGAGTCCCCATTTCGTAGCTTCCTCTTATGTCCTGATAGGCCTTGTAACCTCTTCCTTCAATCCGCGACAGAATCTTGACTAAATCCGCCTTTTTCAACATTGTT
The DNA here is from genome assembly GCF_013314835.1 of Syntrophothermus sp. Classification (NCBI taxonomy): domain Bacteria; kingdom Bacillati; phylum Bacillota; class Clostridia; order Eubacteriales; family Syntrophomonadaceae; genus Syntrophothermus; species Syntrophothermus sp. The sequence continues at coordinate 2,798 of NZ_JABUEX010000051.1, read as the reverse complement.
GATCCTCCTAAACTATTATTTAGGCAGAACGCAATTTACAATAAAACTAGCCTTAAGCCGTAGCCTAAGGCTAGTTTTGCCCACTCTGGAGTGCATAACCACCTAGCTTACTTTGTACGAAGAATAGGACGCGAGATCATGAACTAGAAACTGCCTGTTTTTGCTTGCCCCTTCGATTCTTGCGGGGCTTGCGACCCGAAGTAATACCACTATCTTCCATTGAATAGAGTGCGAGCAACCATTCGAGCCTAGCGATGACTTCCTCCGTAGTTCCGCTACCCGTGTAAACCAAAGGCTGGCATGGGAACTTCTGTAGAAACCCCAAGAGATCCCGCACAGTCCCTGCAATGCTACTGGCTATCTGCTTCGTCTCCGCCGATACTACCTGTTGTTCAAGCTTTTGTTCGAGCTCCAAGGTATATTGTAGGATGTCTTCCAACTGATCCAGGATTATGCCGGCTGGTAAAAAATTCGTCAAGGTCCCTCATCCCTGATAATTGATAGTTACTATTTCTACTTTTTCCGTCATAATCCTGCTCGTTTTTAAAAACTTATTTTTTGGCGGATAAGGCCAATTCGACCAAGCGGGCACATAGGTCCTCAAAGCTCATTCCCGCCGCTCGAGCTGCATCCGGGAACAAGCTGAGCGAAGTCATGCCGGGAATTGTATTTATCTCGAGAACAAACGGATTGTCATTCTTGTCTACGATGAAATCTACCCTCGAAAAACCCCGGCATTTGAAGGCATGGTATGTTTTCAACGCAATCTCTTCCACCCTGACCCGCGCCCGCTCACTGATACGGGCCGGGATTATGTGGTGACTCATACCGGGCGTGTACTTGGCTTCGTAATCGTAGAACTCGTTTTCGGCCACTATTTCAATTAGGGGAAGTACCTCGGCATCTTCGTTGCCTAACACTGATGCGGTTACTTCTGTACCGTCGATGAACCTTTCTACCACTAGCTCCCCGTCATAACCCAGAGCAGTTTCGAGGGCCGGAATGAGGGCCTCTTCCTTTTTGACGATGGTAGTGCCTATGCTAGACCCTTGAGTTGCAGGCTTGACTACTACAGGCAGGCCCAGTTCCTTTACAACTTTGTCCGCCATTTCTGCCAAGCCTATCTTGGGACCCCGTTCCGTGTTAAGGATGACAAAAGGAGCCGTAGGCAGTTGTTCATAGGCTAATATTTTCTTCGTCGTAGCCTTGTTTATACACACCGCACTGGTGAGAACGTCTGAACCGACGTAGGGTATTTCTAAGATATCGAGCAAGCCTTGGACTGTTCCATCCTCTCCGTACTTACCGTGAAGAGCGATGAATGCTACATCTGGCCTGTCCGCGACAATGCTGGCTACCGAGTTTTCATTTAGGTCGAGAACATTAACCTCGAACCCCTTTTGGGACAGGGCATCGGCCACGGCCCTGCCGCTGCGAAGCGAGACCTCCCGTTCTTTAGATTTCCCCCCGTAAAGAACCAGCACCTTCTTACCCACTCTTTAGAACCCCTTTCTCTCTTAAAGCTATTTGAGCCTTTAACTGGGCAACTACCCCCTCCGGCACGTATACCTGTCCCAACTTGACATCCGGGGAAAACCGCCCGTGGTAATCGCTTCCTCCAGTCATAACCAGGTTTCTCTCCCGAGCCAGGGTGTAATACCTCTGTCGCAGCTTTTCAGCATCGGGTCCGAGATAGTAATAGTACACCTCTAGTCCTAGCTTGGGATGGCGTAACAGATCCAGAACCAAGTGGTCATCCCGTATCAGCCCGGGATGCGCCAGCACCGGTATTCCCCCACACTCTATAATGATTTCCACCGCTTCATAGTACGGGTTCTTAGAAAAATCGACATGAGCTAATCCGTGTTGAGCCAGGTAGTCCCGTAGGATATGGATAATCTCGTCCTTCGTATTAATATAACCGGCTTCAATGAGCGCAAAAAGAAAATGGTTCTTCCCGATGGCCACGTTATCAGTCGCAATCTCTTTTACTCTTTCAAACTTAATGTCATAACCGTGCTTATTGAACTTGTCGACCATCTGTTCTGCTATTACGTTTCGGTCTTCCCTCAGTTCCTTTAACCAGGAATTAAGGACCGGGGAATCAGGGTCTACATAATATCCCAGAAGATGTATTTCCCTTCCCTCGTGCATCGTGAGCAGCTCCACCCCAGGAATAAGCTCCAACCCCAGTTCTTCTGCCGTTTCTAACGCCTGCCTGTATCCTTCGATGCTTTCATGGTCACAAAAACTGATAGTTTTCAGGCCCACAGCAGCCGCCTGGTGTACGAGTTCCAGGGCAGAAGTAGCCCCGTCCGACGCGGTCGTGTGCAAGTGTAGATCCACGGTGGCTTTTACCATAGTCACACCTTCTAAGCATTTTCTTCTTGCGCTTCTTACAATATAATAGCAAATAGCAAGAAGCGTATTCCAATTTTTTTGCCGGTCGAAAAGCCCAGGCAGGTTGAATCGGCCACAATCGTATGCTAAAATAGGTGCTGGGAAGCCGGATGTTGGAATGCCTGCAAGGGCGGTCACCATGGCTTTTGCCGCAGCGAAAGAGTTTCTTGCAAATGACTTTTAGTTCGCAGGGGAGTAGCTCAATTGGCAGAGCATCGGTCTCCAAAACCGAGGGCTGGGGGTTCGAGGCCTCTCTCCCCTGCCATATGAAAATCGAGTAGGAGGGGGCGGCTAACCCCCGTCCTCTCACACCACCGTACGTACCGTTCGGTATACGGCGGTTCATGAAATACTACAGAGTTTCCGATATGTCTCATACAAGCTGATTAGTCCTTGGT